>NZ_NEJY01000049.1:0-1702 GCF_002113255.1 Pseudomonas sp. B14(2017) | reverse complement strand
GTCCTTGGTACCTGGACCATCGGTCACGGTTGTCACCGGCTCGCCGGTGGCCACGGTCTTCTCGTAGTTGCCGCCCGAGATATCGGTGATCTTGTTGGTGAGATCCGGGTTGGTGCTGTGGACGTTGTCTGGTGCAGTGAACGGCACCGATGCCGACGACTCGCCCACTGGAATGGTGATGGTCTGGCCGTTGGCCAACTTCACCACCAGATCGGAACCGGTGACTTTGTGGTTGACCGATGCGGTGTAGGTCACCACGCCGCCTTCAGCGACAGTCGAAGTCGCCGTCAGGGTGACGGTGGTGGTGTCGATGGTGTCGGTGACCTTGGTCACGGCCGCAGTACTGCTGACGTCGAGTTTCTCGAAGTCGCCACCGGTGGTGCCGGTAACGGTCACGCTGAGGTCTTCGGCATCGACGTACACGTCGTCGCTTGGGGCATCAATGGTGATCGAGGCTTCCTTCGAGCCCGCGGCGATGGTGATTGTCTCGCCGTTGCTCAGCTTGATCACCAGGTCGGTACCGGCCTTGTTGGTCAAGGTGGCGGTGTAGGTGATCTTGCCGCCTTCGGCCACGGTATCTGTAGCGGTCAGGGTGAGCGTGGTGACGTCCGGAGTCGCCGGATTATCGGTGACAGTCGTCACTGGCTCGCCAACCGCCACGGTCTTCTCGTAATTGCCGCCCGAGATGTCGGTGATCTTGTTGGTCAGATCCAGGTTGGTGTTGTGCACGTTGTTCGGTGCAGTGAACGGTACCGAAGCAGACGACTCACCCACCGGGATGGTGATGGTCTGGCCGTTGGCCAGTTTCACTACCAGATCAGAACCGGTGACCTTGTGGTTGACCGACGCGGTGTAAGTCACCACGCCGCCCTCGACCACACTTTGCGTGGCGGTCAGGGTCACGGTGGTGGTGTCGATGGTGTCGGTGACCTTGGTCACAGCCGCAGTGCTGCTGACGTCGAGTTTCTCGAAGTCGCCACCGGTGGTGCCGGTGACGGTTACGCTCAAGTCTTCGGCATCGACGTAGACGTCGTCGCTTGGTGCATCGATAGTGATCGAGGCTTCTTTCGAGCCAGCGGCGATGGTGATGGTTTCACCGTTGCTCAGCTTGATCACCAGGTCAGTGCCGGCCTTGTTGGTCAGGGTGGCGGTATAGGTGATCTTGCCGCCTTCAGCCACGGTGTCCGTCGCGGTCAGGGTGAGCGTGGTGACATCCGGAGTCGCCGGATTGTCGGTGACAGTGGTCACCGGTTCACCAACGGCCACGGTCTTCTCGTAATTGCCGCCCGAGATGTCGGTGATCTTGTTGGTCAGGTCCAGGTTGGTGTTGTGGACGTTGTTCGGTGCGGTGAATGGCACCGAAGCAGACGACTCGCCCACCGGAATGGTAATGGTCTGACCGTTGGCCAACTTCACCACCAGATCGGAACCGGTGACTTTGTGGTTGACCGAAGCGGTGTAAGTCACCACGCCGCCTTCAGCGACAGTCGAAGTCGCCGTCAGGGTGACGGTAGTGGTGTCGATGGTGTCAGTGACCTTGGTCACAGCCGCAGTGCTGCTGACGTCGAGCTTCTCGAAGTCACCACCGGTGGTGCCGGTGACAGTCACGCTCAGGTTTTCGGCATCGACGTAGACGTCGTCGCTTGGGGCATCGATGGTGATCGACGCTTCTTTCGAACCGGCGGCGATGGTGATCGTCTCA
>NZ_NEJY01000048.1:0-3529 GCF_002113255.1 Pseudomonas sp. B14(2017) | reverse complement strand
CCGCCCACCCGGCCCTGCGCGAGGGGCGTATCCACTACCTCGAAGACCTGACCCGGGTGCGCCAGATCCTGGTGCGCAGCCGTGACCTGCCGCTGGCCGACCCACGCCCGTTGATAGGCGCCACGCACTGGTCAACCGACAGCTTCGACCTCGCCCTGCAGATGGTGGAGGCCGGCCTGGGCTGGGGCGACCTGCCGCTGTCGCGAGTCGCGCCACTGCTGGCCAGCGGGCGCCTGGTGCGCCTGGATTTTCGCAACACCCGCAACGAGCTGCAGTTGCCGGTACACATCCTCTGGCGCAAGCAACAACCGTTGCAGCAGGCTGCACGCCTGTTGATCGAGCAGTTGTGTAGCCAGTGAATGCCGTCCGTCGAAATGACCGTAAGAAATTTCTGTAAGCACTTCAATCTTTTACCCCTTGAGCCGATATCCCGAACGATAGGTTGCGCAATGCGTCATGAGCGCGCTGCGCCCTCCCCTCATTGGCCCAAGGTCTCGAAACATGAACCTGAAATTTCGCCACAAGATCCTGCTCAGCGCCTGCGGCGTCGTAGTCCTGGCATTTGCCCTGTTCACGCTCTACAACGACTACCTGCAACGCAACACCATTCGCCAGAACATCGAAGCTTCGGTGCAGCAGTCCGGCGCACTGACCGCCAGCAGCGTGCAGAACTGGATGAGCGGGCGCATCCTGGTCCTGGAAAACCTGGCCCAGGACATCGCCCAGCAAGGTGCCGGCGAGACTCTGGCCGGGCTGATCGAGCAGCCGTCCTACACGCGCAATTTCCTGTTCACCTACCTGGGCCAGGCCAATGGTGTGTTCACCCAGCGCCCCGATACACAGATGCCGGCCGGTTACGACCCACGTCAGCGCCCTTGGTACGGCGCCGCGGCCAGCGCCGGGCAGACCGTGCTGACTGCCCCGTACCAGGGTGCTGTCGGCGGCCTGATGGTCACCATCGCCACGCCGGTGAAAAGCAAGGGCAATGGCGAGCTGATCGGTGTGGTCGGCGGTGACGTCACCCTCGACACCTTGGTCGAGATCATCAACTCGGTCGATTTCGGCGGCATCGGCCACGCCTTCCTGGCCGACAGCAATGGCCAGGTGATCGTCAGCCCCGACAAAGACCAGGTGATGAAGAATCTCAAGGACATCTACCCCGGCAGCAACCTGCAAGTCGCCGCCGGCATGCAGGATGTCACCCTCAATGGCCAGGACCGCATCATCTCCTTCGCCCCGGTGGCCGGCCTGCCTTCGGCACAGTGGTACATCGGCCTGTCGATCGACAAGGACAAGGCCTACGCCGCGCTCAGCCAGTTCCGCACCTCCGCGATCATCGCCATGCTGATCGCCGTGGCTGCCATCGCCGGCCTGCTCGGCCTGCTGATCCCGGTGCTTATGAGCCCGCTGACCACCATGGGCCGCGCCATGCGCGACATCGCCGAGGGCGAAGGTGACCTTACCCGCCGCCTGACCGTGCAGAACAAGGACGAGTTCGGCGAACTGGCCACTTCGTTCAACCGCTTCGTCGAGCGCATCCATGCCTCGATCAGCGAAGTGTCCTCGGCAACCCGCCTGGTGCACGACCTGTCGGAAAAGGTGGTCAATGCCTCCAATGCGTCGATCACCGGTTCCGAAGAGCAAAGCATGCGCACCAACAGCGTGGCCGCAGCAATCAACGAACTGGGTGCCGCCACCCAGGAAATCGCCCGCAACGCCGCCGATGCCTCGCAGCATGCCAGCGGTGCCAGCGAACAGGCCCACGGTGGCCGTGAAGTGGTCGAAGAAGCGATCAGCGCCATGACCGCCCTGTCGCAGCGCATCAGCGAGTCCTGCGCGCAAATCGAAACGCTCAACGCCAGCACTGACGAAATCGGCAAGATCCTCGACGTGATCAAGGGCATCTCGCAGCAGACCAACCTGCTGGCGCTGAACGCCGCCATCGAAGCGGCCCGTGCCGGTGAGGCCGGCCGTGGCTTTGCCGTGGTGGCCGACGAGGTACGCAACCTGGCGCACCGCACCCAGGAATCGGCGGAAGAAATCCACCGCATGATCACCAGCCTGCAGGTAGGCTCGCGCGAAGCGGTGCACACCATGAACACCAGCCAGGTTTCCAGCGAGCAGACCGTGCAGGTGGCCAACGAGGCCGGCGAGCGCCTGGCCAGCGTGACCCAGCGCATTGGCGAGATCGATGGCATGAACCAATCGGTGGCTACCGCTACCGAAGAGCAGACCGCTGTGGTCGAGAGCCTCAACCTGGACATCACCCAGATCAACGCCCTGAACCAGCAAGGGGTGGAGAACCTCAACGAGACCCTGCGCCATTGCGACCAACTGGCACAGCAGGCCGGGCGCCTGAAGCAGCTGGTAGGCAGCTTCAGAATCTGATGGCCCAGGGGGGCGCTCTGCGCCCCAATCGCGACGCAAGGCCGCTCCCACAGGTGCCATGCGATCCTTGTGGGAGCGGCCTTGTGTCGCGATCGGGCTGCGCAGCAGCCCCCTACGCCACCGCCGCTTTAACCACTTTGCTCCGCCGGACCCAGGCCAGCAGCACCGCCGCCATCAGCACGAAGCCCAGGTAGCCGAACAGCGGGTACACCTCACCCACCAGGCTGATGAACCCCACCAGGCTGCAGCCGAACGCCACCACCCCGGTCACCACCGAGCCCCAGCGAAACTTCGCCGTCCCAGCCGGCATCAGCCGCGAGAGAAACGAGAACAACGTACCCACCGCGGTGTTGACGATCATGCCGAAGATGATCAGGCACATCACCAGCCCCAGCAGTGGCGATACTTCGTTGGCGATCGACAGCATCGGCATCGGCAGGTCAGCCACGCTGTCCAGGCGCGACAACAGCCCGGCACTCATCACCAGCATCAGCCCGCCCAGTGCTGCACCACCAAGCAGGCCACCCCATACCGCGGTTCTCTCGCCCTTGGCCGAGCCGCCCAGGATGGCCAGGATCGGCGCGCCGGCAACGATGTTGTACGACACGTACAGGAACGCCCCCAGCAGCCAGTGACGGGTGCCCGCCTGTTGCTGGCTGGCCAGCTGGTCGAGCTGGGCGAAGCTCTGCTCCCGGCTGAACACGGCGTACAACGCAATCGCCGAGGCCACCAGGATCAGCAACGGCGTGATGGCACCAATGGCGAGGATCACCTTGCGCACATCCAGGCATACGATGCCCACCACAACCAGCGTCACCAGCACGCTGCCGGCCAGCGCCGGGATGCCGAACTGCTGCTCCAGCAAGGCACCACCACCGGCCAGCATGACCACAGTGACGGCAAACATGAAAAAGGTGATCAGCCAGTCGACGAACAGGCCCAGGTGACGGCCGCAGATGGCCTGGATCACATCCTTGTGCGAAGTGGCCTGCTGGCGATTGCCCAGCCCCGCCAGGGCCATGCCGAGGAAGGTGAACAAGGCTGCGCTGACCAGCGCACCGACCAGCCCCCACACACCGAAATCGACAAAGAACAACAACAGTTCCCGCCCCGAAGCGAACCCCTCCCCCACGATCACGCC
>NZ_NEJY01000047.1:0-3119 GCF_002113255.1 Pseudomonas sp. B14(2017) | reverse complement strand
CTGTCAGATCGTTCTTTAAAAATTCGGATATGTGATAGATATAGACTGATGACCAGTTTCACTGCTGGAAATCAGGCTAAGGTAAAATTTGTGAGTTCTGCTCGAAAGAGCAACATGCGAATTTTCGGCGAATGTCGTCTTCACAGTATAACCAGATTGCTTGGGGTTATATGGTCAAGTGAAGAAGCGCATACGGTGGATGCCTTGGCAGTCAGAGGCGATGAAAGACGTGGTAGCCTGCGATAAGCTTTGGGGAGTCGGCAAACAGACTGTGATCCAGAGATCTCTGAATGGGGGAACCCACTCAGCACAAGCTGAGTATCTTGTACTGAATACATAGGTGCAAGAGGCGAACCAGGGGAACTGAAACATCTAAGTACCCTGAGGAAAAGAAATCAACCGAGATTCCCTTAGTAGTGGCGAGCGAACGGGGACCAGCCCTTAAGTTGATTTGAGATTAGTGGAACGCTCTGGAAAGTGCGGCCATAGTGGGTGATAGCCCCGTACACGAAAATCTCTTGTCAATGAAATCGAGTAGGACGGAGCACGAGAAACTTTGTCTGAATATGGGGGGACCATCCTCCAAGGCTAAATACTACTGACTGACCGATAGTGAACCAGTACCGTGAGGGAAAGGCGAAAAGAACCCCGGAGAGGGGAGTGAAATAGAACCTGAAACCGTATGCGTACAAGCAGTGGGAGCCTACTTTGTTAGGTGACTGCGTACCTTTTGTATAATGGGTCAGCGACTTATATTCAGTGGCGAGCTTAACCGAATAGGGGAGGCGTAGCGAAAGCGAGTCTTAATAGGGCGTTTAGTCGCTGGGTATAGACCCGAAACCGGGCGATCTATCCATGGGCAGGTTGAAGGTTAGGTAACACTGACTGGAGGACCGAACCGACTACCGTTGAAAAGTTAGCGGATGACCTGTGGATCGGAGTGAAAGGCTAATCAAGCTCGGAGATAGCTGGTTCTCCTCGAAAGCTATTTAGGTAGCGCCTCATGTATCACTCCAGGGGGTAGAGCACTGTTTCGGCTAGGGGGTCATCCCGACTTACCAAACCGATGCAAACTCCGAATACCTGGAAGTGCCGAGCATGGGAGACACACGGCGGGTGCTAACGTCCGTCGTGAAAAGGGAAACAACCCAGACCGTCAGCTAAGGTCCCAAAGTCATGGTTAAGTGGGAAACGATGTGGGAAGGCTTAGACAGCTAGGAGGTTGGCTTAGAAGCAGCCACCCTTTAAAGAAAGCGTAATAGCTCACTAGTCGAGTCGGCCTGCGCGGAAGATGTAACGGGGCTCAAACCATGCACCGAAGCTACGGGTGTCATCTTAGGATGACGCGGTAGAGGAGCGTTCTGTAAGCCTGTGAAGGTGAGTTGAGAAGCTTGCTGGAGGTATCAGAAGTGCGAATGCTGACATGAGTAACGACAATGCGAGTGAAAAACTCGCACGCCGAAAGACCAAGGTTTCCTGCGCAACGTTAATCGACGCAGGGTTAGTCGGTCCCTAAGGCGAGGCTGAAAAGCGTAGTCGATGGAAAACAGGTTAATATTCCTGTACTTCCAGTTATTGCGATGGAGGGACGGAGAAGGTTAGGCCAGCCTGGCGTTGGTTGTCCAGGTTTAAGGTGGTAGGCTGGAATCTTAGGCAAATCCGGGATTTCAAGGCCGAGAGCTGATGACGAGTTGCCTCTAGGCGACGAAGTGGTTGATACCATGCTTCCAAGAAAAGCTCCTAAGCTTCAGATAACTGGGAACCGTACCCCAAACCGACACAGGTGGTTAGGTAGAGAATACCAAGGCGCTTGAGAGAACTCGGGTGAAGGAACTAGGCAAAATGGCACCGTAACTTCGGGAGAAGGTGCGCCGGCGAGGGTGAAGGACTTGCTCCGTAAGCCCATGCCGGTCGAAGATACCAGGCCGCTGCGACTGTTTATTAAAAACACAGCACTCTGCAAACACGAAAGTGGACGTATAGGGTGTGACGCCTGCCCGGTGCCGGAAGGTTAATTGATGGGGTTAGCGCAAGCGAAGCTCTTGATCGAAGCCCCGGTAAACGGCGGCCGTAACTATAACGGTCCTAAGGTAGCGAAATTCCTTGTCGGGTAAGTTCCGACCTGCACGAATGGCGTAACGATGGCGGCGCTGTCTCCACCCGAGACTCAGTGAAATTGAAATCGCTGTGAAGATGCAGTGTATCCGCGGCTAGACGGAAAGACCCCGTGAACCTTTACTATAGCTTTGCACTGGACTTTGAATTTGCTTGTGTAGGATAGGTGGGAGGCTTTGAAGTGGGGACGCCAGTTCTCATGGAGCCATCCTTGAAATACCACCCTGGCAACTTTGAGGTTCTAACTCAGGTCCGTTATCCGGATCGAGGACAGTGTATGGTGGGTAGTTTGACTGGGGCGGTCTCCTCCCAAAGAGTAACGGAGGAGTACGAAGGTGCGCTCAGACCGGTCGGAAATCGGTCGTAGAGTATAAAGGCAAAAGCGCGCTTGACTGCGAGACAAACACGTCGAGCAGGTACGAAAGTAGGTCTTAGTGATCCGGTGGTTCTGTATGGAAGGGCCATCGCTCAACGGATAAAAGGTACTCCGGGGATAACAGGCTGATACCGCCCAAGAGTTCATATCGACGGCGGTGTTTGGCACCTCGATGTCGGCTCATCACATCCTGGGGCTGAAGCCGGTCCCAAGGGTATGGCTGTTCGCCATTTAAAGTGGTACGCGAGCTGGGTTTAGAACGTCGTGAGACAGTTCGGTCCCTATCTGCCGTGGACGTTTGAGATTTGAGAGGGGCTGCTCCTAGTACGAGAGGACCGGAGTGGACGAACCTCTGGTGTTCCGGTTGTCACGCCAGTGGCATTGCCGGGTAGCTATGTTCGGAAGAGATAACCGCTGAAAGCATCTAAGCGGGAAACTTGCCTCAAGATGAGATCTCACTGGGATCTTGAATCCCCTGAAGGGCCGTCGAAGACTACGACGTTGATAGGTTGGGTGTGTAAGCGCTGTGAGGCGTTGAGCTAACCAATACTAATTGCCCGTGAGGCTTGACCATATAACACCCAAGCAATTTGCGCACGAAAGCCAAATTGTGGTGGTGAAGACGAAA
>NZ_NEJY01000046.1:0-6269 GCF_002113255.1 Pseudomonas sp. B14(2017) | reverse complement strand
TAAGCGGTGATAGCCGTGAGCTTGAACTGCTCTGTGTATTTACCCATAGATCCCCCACGGGTTGGATTGGTGTCCAACTTCTTGGGGGCAGTCCAGGGATTGCACAGGGTTCGAATACTGTGTGGTACCAGTGGGAGCAACTGTCTTGCTCAAATTCCAAACGTTGGCGCGATCCCTGTGGGAGCTGGCTTGCCGGCGAATGGGCCGCGCAGCGGCCCCTGGATCAGAAGTTGATGTTCAGCGCAGCGAACACCGCCCTGCCCGGCTGGTTATAGGTATTGGCGCCCGAAGTACTGGCGTTGCCGCCACGCAGGATCTGCTTGTCGAACACGTTGTTCACCCCCACCCGCACGTCGTAGTTGGCGTTGAACTTGTAACCAGCGCTCACGTCCACCAGGCCGTAGGCTTCCACGTCCTGTTGCGCGGTCTTGTCGTAGCCTTGCTGGGTGCGTTCGTTGAAGGTCGGCGACTTCTGCTTGCCGAAGTAGGTACCCGCCACCTGGAACGACAGCTTCTCGGTGGCGCGCCAGTCGAGGGTGGTGTTGACGGTGTATTCCGGGATCACCGACAGCGGCTCGCCGGTCTCGCGGTTGTCGTTGTCGAGCATCCAGGTCAGGTTGGTGTTCCAGTCCAGGGCCGGGGTCAGCTCGATGAACAGGTTGCCTTCGATACCTTCCACCCGCGCCTTGCCGGCGTTGTCCCACTGGGTCACGCGGCTGCCGGTGCCGATGGTGTACAACACATCGGTATCACCGACGATCTTGTTCTTGTAGTCGTTGCGAAAATACGTGGCACTGGTGCGCCAGGTACCACGGTCGTACATCAGGCCGATTTCCTTGTTGACGCTGATCTCGGGCTTGAGGTCGGCGTTGCCCTGCAGGTAGCAGCCACCGTTGTTGGTCTGCTGCACGCTGCAACCATTGCCGCGGCTGTACAGCAAGTAGTTGGGGTTGGACTGGTACAGGTTCGGGGTCTTGTAGGCGCGCGCGATACCGCCTTTGACCGACAGTGCTTCGGTCAGCTTGTGCGACAGGTTCAGGCTGGGGCTGAAGTTGTCGCCGAAGGTTTCGTGGTGGTCGAAACGCAGGCCCGGGGTAATGGTGGTGTCGCCGACAATGATGTTGTCCTCGACGAACAGCGCATAGCTGCGGGCGGTCATCTTCGAGCTGCTGCGGTCGAAACCGACCAACCCGTCGTTACCGGTAGGGTCCGAGCTTTGCGGGCGCAGCGAGCCCTGGTCATTGAGCGCTTCGTACAGGTACTCGCCGCCCAGGGTCAGCACATGTTCGGTGCTGCCCATGGCGAATGGCAGGTTCACTTCGCTGCTCAGGCGCGTGTTGCGCAGGCGCGACATGGCGGCGCCTTCGGCATTGGGGGCACCTTCGGTACGGCCTGCCAGGCCCTCGTTGAGGCCCCAGTTGCGCACGTACTCGTAGGCCAGCACGGTCTTGCTGGTACCCCAGGTGAAATCGCCCAGGTGGGTCAGGTCGTAGGTACTGCGCTGCATCACATTGGTTTCGTGGCCATACAGGCTGGACACGAACTCGACGTCACCACCGCCGTTGCTGTTCATGGTGTCGCCGGCAAAGATATTGCCCTGGCGGCTGTAGCCGGCACTGGCCTCGAGGCGGTGCTCGTCGTTCAGCTTCCAGCTCAGCAGGCCATTGATGTCCTTGTTGCGTACGCCTTCGCGACCCGCCACCAGCGCACTGGTGGCATGCCCGGCATTGATGTCCAGGTCGTCGGCATCGGTCTTGGCCAGGCCGCCGTACAGGCGGAAGCCGAGGTTGTCGGTCAGGCCGCCGCCCAGGTTGAAGTTGGCCCGGCGGCTGGCGCCCTCGGCGCTGTCTTCCGGCAGCTGGGTATACAGGCTGACGCTGCCCTTGAGTTCGTCGGTGGGCCGTTTGGTGATGATGTTGACCACCCCGCCCATGGCGCCGGAACCGTAACGTGCGGCCGCCGGGCCACGCAGGATCTCGATGCGCTCGACCGCTTCTGCCGGTACCCAGTTGGTTTCGCCGCGGGTATCGCGGTCGCCGTTCCAGCCATAGCGCACGGCGTTGCGTGCGCTGGATGGCTTGCCGTCGATGAGGATCAGGGTATTTTCCGGGCCCATGCCGCGCAGGTCGATCTGCCGGTTGTTGCCACGCGCGCCGCTGGCGCTGTTGCCGGTCAGGTTGACCCCGGGCTCGCGGCGGATGATGTCGGACAGGTCATTGGCCGGCGGATGGCGCTTGATGTCTTCGGCGGTGATGATCGACGTACCCAGGGCCTGGCGTGCCTCGCGCTCGGCGGTGACCAGGGTGTCCTGGATCACCAGCGCGCTGTCGGCAACCGGCATCTCCAGCACCTCACCCGTGCGCTGTTCTTCGGCCTGGGCCACGGTGGCCACCATGGCCGGTGACGCCAGCGCGACGAACGCCAGGGCCAGGCTGTTGGGTGAAGTCTTGCACTGCATGGGTACATCTCCTGCGATTCATGAGCGAAACGGCACATCCCTGTCGGAAACCGGGAGCCCTCGCCCACCGGCCTCGAAAACACAGTTTGGTGGCCAACAGGGATGGTAAATATAGAGATTCGCAAATGAGTTTAAATCTTATTTACGAAGTTTACATGTTTGTAACGGAACTTTGCTGACACGGCAGCGTTGCCGGCGCAACCCGGCTATTCGCGCTGTTGCTTGCATACACCTGTCCGATTTGCATCCTGCGTGACGGCTCCTACAGTTTCGAACGTAGCCCTCTGCCGAGCCTCCTGATGCGCAGCCACGAAGAAAGCGACGCCACGAACACCACCAGGTCCCTGTCGAAGATCCCTCGCAGTGTCTGGGCGCTGGGCTTCGTGTCGATGTTCATGGACATTTCCTCGGAAATGATTCACGCCCTGCTGCCGCTGTACATGGTCACCGTGCTTGGTACCTCGGTAGTGGCGGTGGGCTTTATCGAAGGTATCGCCGAGGCGACCGCCTCGATCACCAAGGTGTTTTCCGGCGCCCTCAGCGACCGGCTGGGCAAGCGCAAGCTGCTCACGGTGCTGGGCTATGGCCTGGGTGCGTTGACCAAGCCGGTGTTCCCCATGGCCTCCGGGCTGGAGTGGTTGACCGCGGCACGCTTCGTCGACCGGGTAGGCAAAGGCATTCGTGGGGCGCCGCGCGATGCGCTGGTGGCCGACGTCACGCCCGCAGAACTGCGTGGTGCAGCCTTCGGCCTGCGCCAGGCGCTGGATACCGTGGGCGCCTTCCTTGGGCCGTTGCTGGCGATCGTGCTGATGTGGCTGACCGCGAGCCATTTCCAGACGGTGTTCTGGGTGGCGGTGCTCCCGGCGTTCGTGGCGGTATACATCCTCATCGCCTTCGTGCGCGAACCTGAAACGCCGGCCACCACCCGGCTGGTGCGCTCACCGCTGGCCCTGCACGAGCTGGCCCGCCTGGGCCCGGCCTACTGGCGGCTGATCGGCCTGGCCACGCTGTTCACCCTCGCCCGCTTCAGCGAGGCGTTTCTGCTGCTGCGCGCCCAGGACATGGGCCTGGCGCCGCTGTGGGCGCCGGCAGTGCTGGTGCTCATGGCCCTGGCCTACTCGCTGTCGGCCTACCCCGCGGGGGTGCTGTCGGACCGCGTAGGCCGCCGCGGCGTGCTGATGACCGGGCTGGGGCTGCTGGTCGCCGCCGACCTGCTGCTGGCCCTGCTGCCGGGCTGGACCGGGCTGGCCATGGGGGTGGCTGCCTGGGGCCTGCACTTGGGTTTCAGCCAAGGCATCTTTGCCGCCATGATCGCCGACAGCGCGCCCGCCGAACTGCGCGGTACAGCCTTCGGCCTGTTCAACCTGCTGACCGGCGTGGCGCTGTTGGTGGCCAGCGTGGTGGCCGGGCTGCTGTGGGACGGGGTCGGCTTCAAGGCGACATTCCTGCTTGGCGCAGCGTGTGCCGGCAGCACCCTGGTCGGGGTCGCATTGCTCAGGTCAGGCCCGATCACCGGCAAGCCGCACTAGGCCAGGGCTGGCTGCTGCTCCAGTAGCGACCAGCCGCCATGCCCATCCACCTCCAGCCGATGGGTATGGAAACCTGCCAGCGTGCTGCGGTGCCCGACACTGACCAGCAAGGCCCCCGGCATTTCCGTGCGCAACAGTGAATACAGGGCATGCTCGAGCCCTTCGTCCATGGCCGAAGTGGACTCGTCGAGAAACACCACCTGCGGCCGGTTGAACAGCACCCGGGCAAATGCCAGGCGCTGCTGTTCACCGACCGAGAGAATGTGTGACCAGTCACAGCTGACATCCAGTCGCTCGGCCAGGTGGGTCAGGTTGACCTGGCGCAAGGCCTGCTGCATCCGCGTTTCGTCCTCAGGCTTGCTGGCCGCCGGGTAGGCGATGACGGCGCGCAGATCACCCAGCGGCAGGTACGGCCGCTGCGACAGGAACAGCGCCTGGTGGCCCAGCGGGCGCCTGACCTCACCCTCTGCATACGGCCAGAGGCCCGCCAGCGCTCGCAGCAGCGTGGTTTTGCCGCTGCCCGACGGCCCCTTGATCAACAGCGCCTGGCCGGCGTGCAGGTCAAGGTCCAGGTCGGCGATAAGGGCATGCCCGTCCGGGCGCAGCACCTGCAGGCGGCTGATCGCCAAGGCATGCTCCTGGTCCTCGGTGATGACGCGCGGCAAAGCGCTCGCCTGCTCGTTGGCATCGAGGAAGCCGGTCAGACGGTCGAGGGTGGCCCGGTACTGGGCAAACGCATCATACGACTCGCGGAAGAACGACAACGAATCCTGCACCTGGCCAAAGGCCTGGGAGGTCTGCATGACGTCGCCCAGCTTGATCGCCCCGCTGAAGAAGCGCGGTGCCTGCAGAATGAACGGGAACACCACTGCTACCTGGCTCACGCCCAGGTTGAAACCACTGAATTTCAGGTTTCGGAACACCAGCGCCCAGGCATTCACGATCAAGGCACCAAAGCGGCCCAGCAAGGTGCCCCGCTCGACCTGCGCACCCTGGTAGAAAGCGATGTTCTCGGCGTTCTCGCGCAGACGCATCAGCGCGTAACGGAAGTTGGCGGTGAGCTTTTCGTTGAGGAAGTTCAGGCGGATCAGCGGTCGCCCGAGGCGGAAGGCGATCCATGTGGCGACGATGACATACAGGTACACGGCAAACACCATCGCCCGGGGAATCTCCACACCCGCGACGGCCAGCGGCGCCGACAGCCCCCAGAGGATGCCGGTGAATGCCACCAGCGAAACCAGCGCGCTGACCGCGCCCAGGGCGAGGGTCACCGAGTTGCTGACAAAGGCGTTGACGTCCAGTTCGATACGCTGGTCAGGGTTGTCCACCGGCTCGGCCAGGAACTGGCCACGGTAGTAGGCATCGCCGTGCATCCAGTCGTGGGTCAGGCGCTCGGTCAGCCAGACCCGCCACTGGATGCTGAACGCCTGGCTTACATAGAAGGTGAACAGCGAACGCAGCACATGGATGGTGGCCAATACCGCGAAGACGCCGAGCAGGTACCAGAAGGCGGCTTGATCAAGGCCTTGCAAGGCGCTGTAGAAGCCGTTGTACCAGAACGAGAACAGCACGTTCAGGCGCACCGAGAATAGCGTCAATACCAGCAGCAGGGCGAACACCAGTAACGGCCGCCAACTGCGCCTGAAACTGAAATAGGGCCCGGCAAGCTGCCAGAACTGGCTGCCCCAGCGCGTACAGCGTACGGCCAGTGTGGCGGCTGCCGTGAAGCAGACAAGGGTGATGAACGAGGCGATTGCCAGCCAGCTCAGGCTCTCTTGCAGGGCCTGGTGCCAGTTCATTTCCATGATGGGTATCCGTGCTGAGTATTTCCGCGAGCGTAGCATTGACCTGTAACTCGTCAGGCATAAATGACGCACATTTCATGATTGCTTTTCGGAGCTACGCGGGGTCCTGTGGGAGCAACTGTCTTGCTCAAATTCTAAAAGTTGGTGCGATCCCCTGTGGGAGCGGCCTTGTGTCGCGAAAGGGCTGCAAAGCAGCCCCAGCAATTTCAACTGTTGCGCATCAATCCTGGGGCCGCTTTGCGGCCCTTTCGCGACACAAGGCCGCTCCCACAGGGGCTGCGTATGCCGGGAATTTTTGCACCACAAAGACAAAACCCCTACCTGCATGCGCAGATAGGGGTTTTGCGAAATGAATCTTGACGATGACCTACTCTCACATGGGGAAACCCCACACTACCATCGGCGATGCATCGTTTCACTGCTGAGTTCGGGATGGGATCAGGTGGTTCCAATGCTCTATGGTCGTCAAGAAATTCT
>NZ_NEJY01000045.1:0-6432 GCF_002113255.1 Pseudomonas sp. B14(2017) | reverse complement strand
GCCCCGAAGCGAACCCCGCCCCCACGATCACGCCGACAAACGCGCCGGCAATCTTCAGCTGCTCTTGCATGTGAACCTCTGGATTTATTGTTGTTGTCTCACTGCCACCACATACCCCGTGTAGGAGCGGCCTTGTGTCGCGATAGGGCCGCATGGCGGCCCCGGCGATTCTTGCTGCGAAGCTGAGATCCTGGGGCCGCTTCGCGCCCCATCGCGACACAAGGCCGCTCCTACAAGAGCGCTCAGGCGTCGCCGACAAACGCCTGCACTTCGATCTCCACATCCACCCCCAGCGCCAATGCCGAGGCCACGGTCGAGCGCACCGGCAGCGCTGCGCCGAAGAACTCCTTGTACACCTCGTTGAAGCCGGCGAAGTGGCTCATGTCCGACAGCCACACCGTGGCCTTGACCACCTGGTCGAAACGCGCGCCGCAGGCCGCCAGGCTTTCGCCGATGCGCTCGCAGGCGGCGCGGGTCTGGGCCTGGATGTCACCGCGCACCACTTCGCCTCCGGCACTCATCGGCACCTGGCCGGACAGGAACAGGAAGCCGCCGGCTTTTACCGCACGGGAGAACGGGAACGGCAGGCTGCTGGGGAAACGCTGGATATCATTGCTCATGGGATGCTCCTTTCAGGATTGCTGGAAACGGGCCGGGGACAGGCGCTCGGGCGCCACCCCCTGGCTGACAAGGCCAGGACACAGGGGCTGGCCCAGCAGCAGGTCGGCAGCCAGGCGCGAGGCGCCCGCAGCCGACTGGATGCCATAGCCACCTTGTGCCGCCAGCCAGAAGAACGCTGGCGCGTGCACATCGAAACCGATCACCAGGTCGCCGTCGGCGACGAACGAGCGCAGCCCGGCCCAGGTGTGGCTCGGCCGGCGGATCGCCAGGGTGGTCATGGCCTCGATGTTGTAGATGCCCAAAGCCACGTCGAGCTCCTCGGGCGCGGCGTCCTGGGGTTCGACCGGGTCGGCATTGGCCGGCGAACCCAGCAGCTGGCCGGCGTCGGGCTTGAAGTAGAAGCTTTCGTCTACGCCGATTACCGCCGGCCAACGGGCGAAGTCCTGGTCTACCGGGCCGGGGAAGGTAAAGGCACTGCGCCGGCAGGGTTGCAGGCCGATACGCGCCACGCCGCACTGCTCGGCCACACGGTCGGCCCAGGCGCCAGCGGCATTGACCAGCTGGCGCGCCTGTATGCGGCTGCCATCGCCCAGCTGCACCTGCCACAGGTCATCCAGATACCAGGCCTGGACAAGCTCGGCGTTGCAGCGCAGTTCGCCGCCAGCGGCGCGATAGCCACGCAAGAAGCCCTGGTGCAGGGCATGTACGTCCAGGTCCATGGCCCCCGCCTCGAGCACCGCGCCGGCCAGGTTCTCGCCACGCAGGCTCGGCACCAGGGCCAGGGCGGCGTCGCGGTCGAGCAGGCTGACCTCGGTGCCGTTGGCCAGGTTCTGCGCATGGGTCTGCTCGAGCAGCGTGCGCTGTTCCAGGCTGGCGACGTACAGGCAGCCACGCGGTTCCAGCAGCGGGTGCTCGCAGAAACCCTGCGGTGGTGCTTCGTAGAAGGCCCGGCTGGCGCGGGTCAACGCCTGGATCTGCGGGGTGCCGTAGGCCTCCATGAACATGGCTGCCGAACGCCCGGTGGAATGGTAGCCAGGCTGTGCCTCGCGCTCGAGCAGCAGCACCTTCTGCTGGCCGGCCAGGCGATAGCCCAGGGATGCACCGGCAATGCCGGCGCCGATGATCAGGGTGTCGTAGATCGGGGTCATGCACGCTCCTGCCAGGCTAATTATCATTTATGAGAATTCTAATATATGAGAATTTACGAATACGCAAGGGTCCAAGGTAAGATGCCCGACCAACGCCGCATGCCGAGACCCCGAATGCCCGCTGCCCTACCCCTGCTGGACCGTGCCGTAGTCGGCCAGCGCCTGCGCCAGGTGCGCAAGGCGCGCCAGATGACCCTCAAGCAATTGTCCGAAGCCAGCGGCGTACCGCTGTCCACCTTGTCGAAGATGGAACTGGCGCAGGTCTCGGTCAGCTACGAAAAACTGGCCGCTGCCGCCCGGGCGCTGAATGTCGACATTGCCCAGCTGTTGCGGGCCAGCGGCACGGTCACAGCACCGGCACCGGTGACCGTGGTGGTCGATTCACTGCCGGCGGCGGCGGGCTACTCGACCGGCACCTATGACTACCACCCGATCGCCGGCGACTTCCCCGAACGGCGCATGACACCCGCCTATGCCCGCATCATTGCCCGTGAACGCGGCCAGTTCGACGATTTTATCCGCCACCCCGGGCAAGAGTTCGCGTTGGTGCTGAGCGGGCGCGTTCGTATCGAGTTCGAAACCGGCGAAGCGGTGAGCATCGGGACGCAGGAGACGGCGTATTTCGACAGCCAGGTGGGGCATATCTACCTGTCGGAAAGTGACGATGGCGCAGATGCGCATGTGATGGTGGTGATGACCGATCGCTGACTCGGTGCTGCCTGCCAGGGCCCTATCGCCGGCAAGCCGGCTCCCACACCGACCGCATCAACCTCAGGGCCTGTGCAGTACCTGTGGGAGCTGGCTTGCCGGCGATAGGGCCCTGGCAGGCAAGCACCCGGTTATAACCTAATAACGAACAAGTCTATTTGGCTATAAAAAAATCTATATGCTGGGCTGCATCCGATAACGGGCAAAGTTGGGCAGTCGAGTAGCGTATGGATGTAGGTTCTTTCGGTTTCACCATTGCGGGCCTGGTCGTGGGTTTCATCGTCGGAATGACCGGCGTCGGTGGCGGCTCGCTGATGACCCCGATCCTGTTGTGGTTTGGCATCAGCCCGGCAACAGCCGTCGGCACCGACCTGCTCTACGCCGCCATCACCAAGGCCAGTGGCGTCTGGGTGCATGCGCGCAACAAGAACGTCGACTGGAAGATCACCGGCCTGCTCAGCCTGGGCAGCGTGCCCGCGGCGGCGCTGACCCTGTGGTTCCTCAGCACCCTGCACACCGACACCTCGGCGCTCAACGCCGTCATCAAGCAAGGCTTGGCGGTGGTGCTGATCCTGACCGCGCTGGCCATCCTGTTCAAATCGCGCCTGCAGGCCTTCGCCAGCCGCCATGCTGGTGACCACTACCACCTCAGCGACCGCAGCCTGAACACCCTTACCGTGCTCACCGGCGTGGTGCTGGGGGTGATGGTCACCCTCACTTCCATCGGCGCCGGCGCACTGGGTACCGTGGCGCTGTTCCTGCTGTACCCGTTCCTGGTCACCCGCCGCCTGGTCGGTACCGAAATCGCCCACGCCGTGCCACTTACCCTGGTGGCGGGCCTGGGCCATGCCGGCATGGGCAACATGGACTGGTCGCTGCTGGGCTACCTGCTGCTGGGCTCGCTGCCAGGCATCTACCTGGGCAGCCACCTCACCGGGCGGATTTCCGACCGCGTGCTGCGTCCGTGCCTGGCGGCGATGCTGCTGCTGATCGGCTACAAGCTGGCGTTCTGACCTTCAGCCCAGGCGCAGGCGCCACTGCCCGGTAAAGCTCAGCTCCAGGCGCGACAGCGGCAACACGTCGACCCGCTGACTGGCGCTCATCGGGCAGCCAAGTACGTGCACCAGCGCGGCGCGCATGACCATCGGGTGGGTAACCGCCACCCATTCACCCGGCCTGTCGAAGGCCGCCAACCAGGCGGCGATGCGCTGGCAAAGCACGGCGAACGACTCGCCGCCGTGCACATTACTGGCCGGGGCCTGCAGCCATTCGGCCATCGCCTGCGGTTGCTCGGCCTGCAATCGCTTCAGCGTCAGCCCTTGCCAACGCCCCAGGTCGCAATCGGCCAAGGCCGGCTCGACCTGCACCGGTCCCGAAAACCACGCCGCCGTCTCGCAGGCTCGCCGCTCTGGTGCAGTCAGCACCGGCACACCGGAAAGGTCGGCGAAAGGCTGCTGGCCCAACGGCAGGATGCCATCGTCGGCACGGTGCAGGCGCCCGGTCTTCTGGGCCTGGGTAAGGGCGTGGCAGATCAGGGTCAGACGGACGGCTTTCACCGGGTTTCTCTCGCAGCGGGTCGGGGCGCAAGGTTTAACATGCCTTGGCACTTTTTACCGCAACAACCTGGCACCGGCTGCGCCGACGATGGGGCCTGGTCAGATCATCAGCAGCATCAGTCCCCAAACCGGCACCGCTGCCACCAACCCCACCGCCAGCCGCGGCCAGTATGGCAGCAGCAATACCAGCACCATCCCCGCCAGCGACATCACGGCAAACCAGGCCACCGGCCCCATGGCCCAGCCCCAGGCCTGGGCACACAGCACCAGACTGGCCAGCAACGCCAGCCAGCCGGCCGCGCGCAAGCCGACACGCAGCACCCGCGGGCAGATGCGGTTCCATACCTGCTTGTAATGCCGCTCCAGCCCCTGGCACAGCCCCAGCATGCCAGCGTAGGCGAACAACACGCTGCCCATGACCCACATCATCATGCCCCGGCCTCCATCCGCCGCCCTGCCCTGGCCTTCTGCGGCACCCACTGCGCCTGCCATACGCGCCAGGCCAGCAGCCCGAGCAATACACCCAACACCAAGGCACAGGCCACCACCCCCAGGCGCATGGCGTCGCCCAAGCCACCCAACGCACCCAGGCCAATGCACAGCAACGCGGTCAGCAGCAGTTGCTCGACCCAGGCCCGGCGTACCGGCCTGATACCGGCATGCAACAGCGCCAGCAGCCATACACCAAAGAACGCACGAACCTCCCAGCTCTCCCGCTGCGCCAGTTCCACCGGCAGCACGCGGCTAGCCCACAGCAACGCCACGCACGCCAACAACAGGCCACTGACGAAGCCCACGTTGCACACCTCCGCCACCCGGTACCAACGCCGCACCGAAGCCTCGGCGCTGGTGTACTTGCGCCCACGCTTCACGCAGAACAGCACCAGCCCGCTGGCGATCATCAGGCAACTGACCAGCCCGCAGACGAAATACAGCCAGCGCATCGGGTAGCCGCCAAACTGGGCGAAATGCAGGCCGGCCATGACCCGCTGGGTCAATGGCGCCGCGCGCCATTCGGCGACGTCGCCGAGCAACTGCCCGCTGACACCATCGAAGACCATGGCCTGGCCCTTGGCCAAGGCAATGCGGTTGCCCAGTCCGGGGCGTATTTCGATACGCGCCGCCGCCGTGTTGGGGTTGCGGATATTCAGGCCACCAATCGGCCCCAGGCGCGCCTCGGCCTGGGCCAGCAATGGCGCGACATCGACCAGCGCGGCCGGTTGCCTGGCCAGGCCACGAGGCTGCTCCAGGCGGGCATTGCCCTGGGCCTGGAAGTAGGCACGATTGTCGCCGGCGAACAGCGCATCCGGCCGGGATGTAGATGAGCATGAAGATCACCAGGCCGGTGTAGGTGATCATCAGGTGGAACGGCAGCAACAGCACCGCGCTGGCGTTGTGGAAATCCAGCCACGAGCGCTGGCCCTTGTTCGGCCGGAAGGTAAAGAACTCCTTGAAGATCTTCTTGTGGATGACGATACCGGTGACCAGCGCCGCGAGCATCACCAGCGCCAGCGCGCCGACCACGAAGATGCCCCAGTTGCGTGGCAGGTCGAGGGTGAAATGGAAGCGGAAAAAGAAGTTGCCACCAACACTGTCACGCACCTCGATGGCCTCGCCGGTGCGCGGGTCGAGCTGTACGGTGGGGCCATGGCGACGCTCGCCGGTGGACACGCGCAACCCGGGCGAGCGCTCGCTTGGCAGGCTGATGCCCCAGTTGCCAGCCTGCGGCTCGTGGGCCTGCAGGTAGGCAATGGCGCGCCGCGCGGCGTCGGCCTGGGGTACCTCGGTGCCCGGGATTTCCGGTTGCATCCAGTGGTCGAGTTCCTTGTCGAATACCGCCAGGGTGCCGGTGACGAAGATGGCGAACAGCAGCCAGCCGAAAATCAGCCCGGCCCAGGTGTGCAGCCAGGCCATCGATTGGGTGAAGGTGTTCTTCATGCCAGCCACTCCAGTGCCTGCGGCCAGAAGCCGATCAGGGCAAGCGGTACGGCCACGGCCAGCGGGGCCCAGGCCCGCAGGGCATCGCTGCATGCGAAGGCCCAGAGGATGGCGGCGGTGTAGAAGATGAAGGCCGGCAGGGTCGCGACGATGACCGCATCGGCGGCAGCCAGCGGCAGGATGCGGGCCAGGCAGGCGCTGGCGGCGTAGCTGAGGGCATAGCCGCCGAGCAGTGCGGCAAAGCTGCGGGAGAGGATCTGCAGCCAGGCGGGGGCTTTGATCATCGGGGGCTCCTTGGCGTTGATCGGTGGCATCTGGGGCTGCTTTGCAGCCCATTCGCCGGCAAGCCAGCTCCCACAGGGTGGACTGCCCCCGAAAAGTTGGACAGTTTTAGCCAGTGGCCTGAGTCCTGTAGCTGACAGGGCTCAGGCCATTGAGTTTCAGCCTGATGCGGTCATGGT
>NZ_NEJY01000044.1:0-10583 GCF_002113255.1 Pseudomonas sp. B14(2017) | reverse complement strand
ACCATGACCGCATCAGGCTGAAACTCAATGGCCTGAGCCCTGTCAGCTACAGGACTCAGGCCACTGGCTAAAACTGTCCAACTTTTCGGGGGCAGTCCATACCTGTGGGAGCAACTGTCTTGTTCAAATTCCAAAAGTTGGCGCGATTCCCTGTGGGAGCGGCCTTGTGTCGCGAAAGGGGTGCGAAGCGCCCTCAGGATCTTCGCATCACCACAGCATTGCCGGGGCCGCTTTGCGGCGGGCACGCCCGCTCTCATAGAACAACACATAACTCATTGATTTAGCGTGGCTCTGTGGGAGCGGGCGCGCCCGCGAACACCGGCGGAGCCGGTGCCAGGCACCGCGTTGGATTCTTCGCGGGCACGCCCGCTCCCACACGATACGCGGAACGCTTGCGCACTGAGTTCTCTGCGCGACAGCGCAGCCCAAAGGGCTGGGCTCATGGCCGGGATATGAGGTGCTAATAGCCGGTCATCTCCAGATACCCTCGCCCACCCGCACTCCCGGTCAAGCGCACTGGCCCCTCCCAGTACGGGAACCGCGTCTCCATCCAGGCGTGCGACTCCACAGCCTCGACTTGCACATCCACGCCATGCCCCGGCACCTGCACCCGCCATCGCGTCGGCACCTGCTTGCCGTTCTTCTGCCGGGCCCAGGCCAGCGCCTGCAGCTGGATCTGCGCACCCTGCAGTGCCACCACCTCACCCTGCGGGCCGACCCAGGTACCGGCGCGATACGCCTCCCCCTGCACTTCGCGCACCTGGAATAGCATCAGCCTGGCGCCACTGTCCAGGTGCAAGGAAAACCAGTCCCAACCCGTCTGCCCGGCAGCCAGCGGCTGGCTGCTCCATTCCCGGTCCAGCCAGGCCTGGCCGGTGACTGCAATGCACTGGCCGTCACGCTGCACTTCCCCACTCACCCGATAGAACGGCTGACTGTAATAGTACGAAGCCTGCCCCTTGCCGGACTTCTCGCTGTAGCCCTGGTCCCCGTGCAGCACCAAGGGCCGATCGCTGTGCAGTTGCAGGTCATAGCGAAAGCCGTCACCACCGGCAACCATTTGCAGATGCTCGATGCCACTGCTGCCCTGCAACGACCAGTCATTGATCCACGCCCGGAATGGTTGGGCCTGCACGCCAGCCTGGCCGATACCCCCACGCGCCAGGGTTTCGCCAGACCGATGCCCCCCGGGGCCGGTCAACGCCGCGTGCCCCATCCACAGGTTCGGGCTGTTCCAGCCGGCAGTCTCGGGGCCTGGGCGCAGGGCCGAGCGAAACAGCGTCCACTGCGCACCCCAGTCCCGCCCCTGGAGGTCCTGAAGGTTGGCGGTGACATACCACCATTCGATGCGAAAGCCATCGTGGGCCCCGTGGTCACGCGGAAACTCCAGGCGATGGCCGCGGCTTACCTGGCTGAATTCACCCGCCTGCTGCCCGAGCCCGGCATAGCTCTGCTCGGCGGGCTGGTCACAGCCGCCCAGCAACCCACACAGCAACAGCCAGGCGCTACGTTTCATCGGCAAACGGCCTCAACAGTTCACGCGGCTGGCGACGCGCCAGCTGCCACAGTGGCCAGGCGCTGGCCAACAGGCTGGTAAGCATGCCCAGCACGGCCAGGTGCAGCAGTTGCGCAGGGAACACGTAGAGCGGCAAACGCCAGCCGAATGCCTGCACGTTCACCACCGCGACCAGGCACCAGGCCAGCAGGATGCCCAGCGGAATCGCCAGCAGCACGGTAAGGCTGCTCAGCAACAGTGTCTGCCCAAGGCTCAGCCACACCAGATGCGTGCGCCGCACACCCAGTGCCCACAGCGGCGCCAACTGGCCCAGGCGGGTCTGGCCCAGGGTCAGCAGGTTGATGAACAGCGCCACGCCTGCCACGCCAAGGGTGAGGCTGTTGAGCGCGGCGGTGGCGGCGAAGGTGCGGTTGAACACGTCGGTCGACCAGCGTTTGAGACGCGCCTGCTCGACCACGCGGCTGTCGTCCAGGGCGAAGCGCTGTTGCAATGCGGCCTCGAGCGCCGACACCTGGTCGCCCAACAGATCGACACTCAACCCGGTCAGGGTTGCCTGTGGCCAATGCCCGCGCAGCCAGCCGGCATTGACCAGCATGTGCCCTTTGGGGTTGCCGTAATCGGCATAGATGCCCACAACGCTCAGGGCTGGCGAAGTGTCTGCGGGCAGCCTCAGGCGATCGCCCAGCTGCAGCTTCAGTCGCCTGGCCAGCTGTTCACTGAGCATCACGGCCTGCCCGGCGGCCAGTTGTTGCCAGGCCTGCTTTTGCTGCGCCAGCAATGGCCAGCGAGTGCGATAGACGGGATGATCGACGATGCCCTGGACCTGCACCGGCCAGCCCTGCAGCTGTGTTTCCACACGCCAGCCGGGCAATACAACATCCACCGAAGGTTGCTGCCCGAGCCACTCGGCTATCTGCGAGCCCTGGGCGGTGTCCCTTGGCGTGACATACAGGTCGGCGGACAGGCGCAGGTCAAGCCAGCCGACAAAGGTCTTGCGAAAGCCCTCGGTCATGCTGCCCACCCCGACACTGGCCGCCAGCGCCAGCAACAGTGCCATCAACGCCAGGCTCAGGGCCGGCAATTGCTGGCGGCTGTCGGCGACGAACCATTGCGCCAAAGGCCGCCGGCAATGGCGCGCCAGCCAGGCCAGCACCCGGTCGAGCAAGGCCGGCAGCAGCAGCGCCGCCGCCAGCAGCAAGCCTGCCAGCAGGCCGAACGCGCTGGGCAGGCTGTCGCCCAGCACGCCACAGCCCAGGGCCAGCAAAAGCAACAGGCCGGCCACCATGGCCTGGCGCCGCAACCAAGGCCCCTGGGCCAACCGCCACGCCTGAGGTTGCGCCAGCGCCAGCAACGGCAAGCGCGCCGCACGCAACACACTGCCCAAACCCGCCAGCAGCGCCCCCAGCACGCTCACCAGCACGCCCATCAGCCACCACCCGGCGGGCAGGCTCAGCGCCCCGGCGACCTGGGCGCCATACAGGCCGCGCAAGCTGGCGGCCACATCGGGCAGCAACCACGCGGCCAGCCCGTAACCACTGGCCACGCCGGCCAGGCCGCCCAGCACCGCGAACAGCCCCAGCTCCAGCACCAAGGCGCACAGCAGGGTTTGCAGGCTGATGCCACAGGCGCGCAGGTTGCGAATCAGGCCGCGCCACTGTTCCAGTGCCAAACCGATTGCGGCATGGGCAATGAACAGGCCGACGACAAACGCCAGCAGGCCAAGGGCGGTCAGGTTGAGGTGGAAACTGTCGGTCAGCCGCTGCAAGCCGCCATCGTCCTGTCGGGGTTGCAGCTCAAGGTAAGGCGCGATATCCGCCGGCAATGGCCCCGGCGTGGCAGCCACCAGCAAGCGCGACAACTGCCCGGGTGCATGCAGCAGCGCCTGGGCGTGGCCGATATCGACCACGATCACCCCTGGGGCCAGCGCTGGCTGTAGAACCAACGGCGGCAGCAGCTGCCCTTCGCTGTCGCGTGCTGAGGCCCCGGGGCCTGCATGCAGCTGGCGCAAGGTGTCCGGCCCGACCCAGGCTTGCCCGGGCTTGCCGACAAAGGCCTGCAGATCGAACGTTCCGGGCTGCACACCGGCGATGCTGCTGGCCGGCGGCAGGCTCAACGGCTCGATGCCGATCAACCGCACGCTGCGCGCCGGCTCACCAGCAAAGCGCAAGCGCCCTTCCAGTACCGGCGTCACCGCCCAGCCCAGCCTGCGCAACTGCACGTACAGTGCCTGGTCGAAGCGCTCACCACGGCGCGGCACCAGTTGCGCCTGCAACGGCCCGGCCAGTACCGCGCTGGCCCGGGCATAGTCGCTGCGTGCCTGGCTGTTCAGCGCCTGCACGCCGGTCCACAGCGCCGTGGCCAGCCACAGGCCGGTGAAGATGCTGAAAAACTGCACGCGATGGCGCCGCCAGTGGCTGAGCAGCGCCAGCAGGGCCAGCGATAGAAGTCTCATCCGCCCTGCTCGGGCCGCACGCGGCCGGCCTGCAGGTAACAACGCTGCTGCAAGCGCGCCGCCAGCCGCGGGCTGTGGGTCACCATCAGCACCCCACTGCCAGCCTCGGCGACCAGTTGCAACAGCAGGCTCAACACCTCATCGCTGCTGGTTTCATCGAGGCTGCCGGTGGGTTCGTCGGCCAGCAACCAGGCCGGGCGCCCGGCCAGGGCGCGGCCGATGGCAACCCGCTGTTGCTGGCCGCCAGACAATTGCTCCGGGTAACGCGCCAGCAAATCCGCCAGCCCCAGGCGCTGCGCCAGGTAGGCCAGCCAATCGGGATCATGCCGACTGGCCAGCCGAGCCTGGAACGCAAGATTGGCCCCCACGTCCAGGCTGCTGATCAGGTTGTACTGCTGGAACACCAGGCCTATGTCCTCCCGCCGCCACAACGCCAGCGACGCCTCGGAACGGCTGTCGAGCGGGGTGTCGTCGATCAGGATGCGGCCACTGTCGGCACGGTCCAGGCCGGCCACCAGGTGCAGCAAGGTGCTCTTGCCGCTGCCCGACTCGCCCATCAGCGCCAGACTGCTGCCGCGCGCCAGGCGCAGGTCGACACCCTGCAGCACGGGGAGCGGGCCCTGGGGGGTGGGGAATGATTTGTGCAGTTGCTCGATGACCAGCATCGACGGGCCTTGGTGGGTTCAGGTGTTTTCTTAGGAATAGCAGGTTCATCGCGGCGTGGGTGTGCTCCTGGACTAGACGTGCATCGTGCCATCGGCAAATTCCATCACCGTACCGTCGCCATGAACAAATCTTCATTTTGTCGGCAAGCCCCTGATTGCGGACATGACAGCCATCTTCGCGCCTGCAGCCGCAGGCCTTCACCTTGAGGGGGCTCACTACCTTGCGTAGCATCACCGCCCCCCGGGGCCGATGCGCGGCCCATTCGCGGGCACGCCCGCTCCCACAGGCGCGTGCCCACTGCGCTCACACCTCACCCAGCCACACCATCAGCAGACAGAAACCCGATGCCGCAACCCATACCTCTCAAGGACCACGAAAAGGAAAAGCACCTGGTCAACCGCCGGCTTCTGGCCTGCGCCGCCCTGGTCTTCAGCCTGGTCGCCGTCCTGGTGGGCCGGCTCTATGTGCTGCAGGTGCTGCAACACGACCAGCAGACCGCCGTATCGGAAAACAACCGCGTGCACGTGCTGCCCATCGCCCCTGAGCGCGGGCTGATCTACGACCGCAACGGCGTGGTGCTGGCCGACAACAAGCCCAGCTTCGACCTGACCATGACCCGCGAGCGGGCCGGCGGCGACACGGCCAAGGTGCTCGACACCCTGGCCCAGGTGCTGAGCCTGACCGACGACGACCGCAAGCAGTTCGACAAGGACCTGCGCCGTGGCCGCAAGCCGTTCGAGCCGGTGACCCTGATGGTCGGCCTGAGCGAGGAGCAGATCGCCCTGGTGGCGGTGAACCAGTTCCGCCTGCCAGGCCTGGAGGTGGAACCACAGTTCATCCGCGAGTACCCGCTGGCAGAGCATTTCGCCCACTCGGTGGGCTATGTGGGGCGCATCAACGAGAAAGAGGCCAAGACCCTCGACAGCACCGAATACCGGGGCACCCAGTCGATCGGCAAGACCGGCATCGAGCACTTCTACGAAAGCCAGCTGCACGGTCATGTGGGCTACGAGGAGGTCGAGACCAACGCCCAGGGCCGGGTGATGCGTGTGCTCAACCACAAGGCCCCGACCCCGGGCCAGGACATCGTCCTGACCCTGGACGCCCACCTGCAACTGGCCGCGGAAAAGGCCCTGGGCGACCGCCGTGGCTCGGTGGTGGTGCTCGACCCGGCCAATGGCGACGTGCTGGCGATGGTCAGCAACCCCAGCTTCGACCCCAACCTGTTCGTCAAGGGCATCAGCTTCAAACAGTACGCCGCCCTGCGCGATTCCATCGACCGCCCGCTGTTCAACCGCGTACTGCGCGGCCTGTATGCGCCCGGTTCGACGGTGAAGCCGGAGGTGGCCATCGCCGGCCTCGACAGCGGCGTGATCACCCCGGGCAGCCGGGTGTTCGACCCGGGCTATTACGAGCTGCCCAACTACGACCACAAGTACCGCAACTGGAACCGCAGCGGCGATGGCTGGGTGGATATGTACACCGCCATCATGCGTTCCAACGACACCTACTTCTATGACCTGGCGCACAAGCTGGGCATCGACCGCCTGCACGACTACATGGCCGAGTTCGGCCTGGGCCAGAAGGTGTCGCTGGACATGTTCGAGGAAGCGTCCGGGCTGATGCCGTCGGCCGAGTGGAAGCGCGCCACCCGGCGCCAGGCCTGGTTCCCGGGCGAGACGCTGATCCTGGGCATCGGCCAGGGCTACATGCAGGTCACCCCGCTGCAGCTGGCCCAGGCCACCAGCCTGCTGGCGAGCAAGGGCGTGTGGCACCGCCCGCACCTGGCCATGACCGTGGGTGGCGATGCGCCGGTAGACCCCAACCCGATGCCCAATATCGTGCTGCACGACAGGCACGCCTGGGACCAGGTCAGCCAGGGCATGCAGATGGTCATGCACGACCCGCGCGGCATCGCCCGCGCTGCCGCGGCCGGTGCGCAATACCGGATTGCCGGCAAGAGCGGCACCGCGCAGGTGGTGGCGATCAAGCAGGGCGAACGCTACAACCGCGACAAGACCCTGGAGCGGCACCGCGACAATGCCCTGTTCGTCGGCTTTGCCCCGGCTGATCACCCGAGTGTGGTGGTGGCGGTGATGATCGAGAATGGTGAAGCCGGCGGGCGGGTGGCAGGGCCGGTGGTGCGGGAGGTGATGGATGCATATCTGCTGGATGAGCAGGGGCATCTGAAGCCGGAGTATGCGGGTGGGGTAGTGCCTCGCAGCGTGCCGCACACTTGAGGCTTCTGGGGCCGCTTCGCAGCCCTTTCGCGACGCAAGGCCGCTCCCACAAGTTCAGTGTTGTGTCACAGGCAGCGCAAATCCTGTGGGAGCGGCCTTGTGTCGCGATGGGGCGCGAAGCGGCCCCAGCACATCAAAATCAAAATAGGGAATAAGAATATAAAATCTTATTCCTTTTTTATCATTCCGTAATCCTCTATAAATCCCCCAACTGCACAGCCGCCAACACCCGGCCAACTGTCTGCAGCGCAACACACGATCAACAGGCAACGCCCACACGGCAACAACGCCGCAACCATCAGAAATGCGCTAACCAGTTGAAATAAAAGCACATTCAAACTCGGCACGACGATTGCTCAAGCAAAGTCCCCCGCTCAACCAGAACCGGAGACCTGCCCATGAGCACCCCACTGAACGTCGTAGCCCTGTCCGGGGGCACTGCCCGCCCTTCGCGCACCCTGGCCCTGACCGAGGCGATCCTCGCCGAACTGGCCCAGCACCTGCACATCAAGCCGCACCTGATCGAACTGGGCGAGATCGCCCGCCCGCTGGGCAGCGCCCTGTGGCGCAGCGAACTGCCCGAGGCAGTCGAACAGCAACTGCGCCTGGTGGAAAAAGCCGACCTGCTGGTGGTGACCACGCCGGTGTACCGCGGCAGCTTCACCGGCCACTTCAAGCACCTGTTCGACCTGATCGGCCAGGACGCCCTGGTCGACACCCCGGTGCTGCTCGCCGCCACCGGCGGCAGCGAGCGCCACGCGCTGGTGCTCGACCACCAGCTGCGCCCACTGTTCAGCTTCCTGCAAGCCCTGACCCTGCCCATCGGCGTGTTCGCCAGCCAGGCGGAAATGGCCGACTACCGGGTGTCCAGCGCAGCCCTTGCCGCCCGTATCCGCCTGGCCGCAGAGCGCGCCGTGCCGCTGTTCGGCGCCCATCATGCGCTGCGCAAGAGCGCCTGAGGAGCGGCCATGAATGCACCTGTGAACACCCCCCGGCGCCCTGCCCTGGCCATCGCCCGCGAACTGGCCGGGCAGTTTGCCCTAACCGCCGTCGAGCGCGACGAGCGCGGCGGCACGCCAAAAGCCGAACGCGACGCCCTGCGTGACAGCGGCCTGCTGTCGCTGGTGATCCCGCAGGCCTTCGGCGGCCAGGGCGCCAACTGGCACGACACCTTCGCGGTGGTGCGCGAGTTCGCCCGGGTCGACAGCTCCATCGCCCACGTGTTCGGCTTCCATCACCTGATGCTGGCCACCGTGCGCCTGTTCTCGCGCCCGGACCAATGGCAACCGTGGTTCGAGCAGACCGCCCGCAAGCAGTGGTTCTGGGGCAATGCCCTGAACCCGCTGGACACCCGCACCGTGGTCAAGCACTTCGATGGCTGGTGCGAGTTTTCCGGCAAGAAAAGCTTCTGCTCAGGCGCCAGCGATTCGGAAATGCTCATCGCCTCGGCGGTGGACGAACGTGCCGGCGGCAAGCTGCTGATCGCCGCCATCCCCAGTGGCCGCACCGGCATCAGCCTGCACAGTGACTGGGACAACATCGGCCAGCGCCAGACCGACAGCGGCAGCGCCACCTTCGAGCGGGTACGGGTGGAGCACAACGAGCTGCTGCTCGACCCAGGCCCTCTGAGCACGCCGTTCGCCGCCCTGCGCCCGCTGATTGCCCAGTTGCACTTCGCCAACCTGTTCCTCGGCATCGCCGAGGGGGCGTTCGAGGAAGCCCGCCAGTACACGCTCAAGGAAAGCCGGCCGTGGTTCCGCTCCAGCGCCGCCAGCAGCGCCGAAGACCCATACGTGCTGCGCCATTACGGCGAGTTCTGGGTCGGCCTGGAGAGCGTGCGCCTGCTGATCGAACGGGCCGCACGCCAGCTCGATGCCGCCTGGGCCAGGGAGCACGCCCTCACGGCGCAAGAGCGCGGCGACCTGGCCCTGGCCATCGGCACCGCCAAGGTTGCCGCCAGCCGCCATGGCCTGGACATCTGCAACCGCCTGTTCGAGGTCACCGGCGCCCGCGCCACCCATGCTTCGCTGCGCTTCGACCGGCACTGGCGCAACCTGCGCACGCAAACCCTGCACGACCCGGTGGACTACCGCATCCACGAACTCGGCGAGTGGGCCCTCAACGACAAGCGCCCTGCCCCATCCTTCTATTCCTGAGGATTGCCCATGCAACTGCTGACCCTCCCCCCGTCCCCGACACTGGCCACCTCGATCCGGGCCACCGCACAGGTTTTCGAAGACCCCAGGTCGCAGGCGCTGCTCGCCCACCTGCAACAGGTCGCCCCCAGCGAGGCCAGCGTGCTGATCATCGGCGAAACCGGCACGGGCAAGGAGCTGGTCGCACGCCACATCCATAACCTCAGCGGCCGGCGCAACGGCCCGTTCGTCGCGGTCAACTGTGGTGCCTTTTCCGAATCGCTGGTCGAGGCGGAGCTGTTCGGCCATGAAAAAGGCGCCTTCACCGGTGCCCTGGCGGCCAAGGCCGGCTGGTTCGAGGAAGCCAATGGCGGCACGCTGTTCCTCGACGAAATCGGCGACCTGCCGTTGCCGATCCAGGTCAAGCTGCTGCGCGTGCTGCAGGAGCGCGAAGTGGTGCGGCTGGGGTCGCGCAAGAGCATCCCGATCAATGTGCGGGTACTGGCGGCGACCAACGTGCAGCTGGAAAAGGCCATTAACGCCGGGCATTTTCGCGAAGACCTGTACTACCGGCTGAACGTGGTGACCTTGCAGTTGCACCCGTTGCGCGACCGCCCGGGTGACATCCTGCCGCTGGCCCGGCACTTCATCCGCAGCTACAGCGACCGGCTGGGCTACGGGCCGGTGGAGTTGAGCGCCAAGGCCCAGGCCAAGCTGGTGGAATACAGTTGGCCGGGCAACATCCGCGAGCTGGAGAACGTGATTCACCACAGCTTGCTGACCTGTGGCGACGGTACGGTGCAGGCGCAAGACCTGCGCTTGTCCAACCTGCGTATCGAACGGCAGGAGGAAGAGCCTGCGGGCAATGGTGTTGAGGATCTGCTGCAGCGGGCGTTCAGCCGCTTGTACGAAGAGCAGTCGGGTGACCTGTACGAGAAGGTGGAAAATGCCCTGCTGCGGTCGGCGTATCGGTTCTGCCATTACAACCAGGTGCATACCGCGCAGTTGCTGGGGTTGTCGCGCAACATCACCCGTACCCGGCTGATTGCGATCGGCGAGTTGGTGGTGAACAAGCGGCGGGGGCAGGAGCAGCAGGTGCTGGATAACCGGGTGGTGCGGTTGTCGATCTGAATGGTGTATGGCCTGTTCGGGCCTCTTCGCGGGCACGCCCGCTCCCACAGGTGCTGCGCCAACCTTGAAAGCGGCGCGATACCTGTGGGAGCGGGCGTGCCCGCGAAGAGGCCGGCACAGGCACCCAAATTGCTAGTTCCGGTCGCCTCCGCGATCATCCCCAACATCATGGTCAGCCCCATCATCAGCGCCATGCCCTACACCGTGGGGCTCGCCCACGTCGTGATTCGCTTCGTGATTCGCCTCATGGTTGGCTTCGTGATTGGCTTCATGATTTGCTTCGTGGTTGGCCTCGTGGTCGGCGCCATCATCAGCACCATTGCGCCCGCGACCATCATGCCCTGGGCCGCCATGCCCACCACTATCGCCACTGTGTCCGCTGCCACTGCCGCCGTGGCCACCACCCGAGCCACCGCCGCCGCTACCACCACCTCAACCGCCAT
>NZ_NEJY01000043.1:0-10824 GCF_002113255.1 Pseudomonas sp. B14(2017) | reverse complement strand
ACCATGACCGCATCAGGCTGAAACTCAATGGCCTGAGCCCTGTCAGCTACAGGACTCAGGCCACTGGCTAAAACTGTCCAACTTTTCGGGGGCAGTCCACCCTGTGGGAGCGGGTTTACCCGCGAAGAGGCCGGTTCAGGCAACCTCAACCCCCGATCTTTACACCTTCTTTATTCCCATCCCCACCCCCCAATCTCGCCCCTTTACGCCCCTCGCTCGGACAATTTCCCCAAAGCGGCCCAAGCCGCACCACGGGGAGAACCACACATGAACATGCTCGACGGGCTGTCACTGCTGCTGGCAGTGGCATTGGCGTTTTATCTGCTGGTGGCGCTGCTGCGCGCCGATCGCAGCTAGGGAGCGGCCATGCACAGTTACGACTTCGCCTTGCTGTTGGCTTTTTTCGCCATCGTGCTGCTACCGGCACCCTGGCTCGGGCGGTTCTACTTCAAGGTCATGGAAGGCCAGCGCACCTGGCTGTCGCCCCTGCTGGGCCCGGTCGAGCAAGCCTGCTACCGGCTGGCAGGCGTGCGCGCCAGCCAGGAACAGAACTGGCAGCAGTACACCCTGGCCCTGCTGGCCTTCAACCTGGCCGGGTTCCTGCTGTTGTTCGCCGTGCTGCTGTTGCAGGGCTACCTGCCATTCAACCCGCAGCATCTGCCCGGCCAGGAATGGTCGCTGGCGTTCAATACCGCGGTCAGCTTCGTCACTAACACCAACTGGCAGGCCTACAGCGGTGAGGCATCGGTCAGCTATCTGAGCCAGATGCTCGGCCTGACCGTGCAGAACTTCGTCAGCGCCGCCACAGGCCTGGCCGTGCTGGTCGCCCTGTGCCGCGGCATCGCCCGGCGCAGCGCCACGACGCTGGGCAACTTCTGGGTCGACATGACCCGCGCCACCCTCTACGGCCTGCTGCCGCTGTGCCTGCTGCTGGCGTTGCTGCTGGTATGGCAGGGCGTACCGCAAACCTTGGCCGACTACGCCCACGCGGTCACCCTGCAAGGCACCGAGCAGACCATCCCGCTGGGCCCGGCCGCCAGCCAGATCGCCATCAAGCAGCTGGGTACCAATGGCGGTGGCTTCTTCGGGGTCAACTCGGCGCACCCGTTCGAAAACCCCACGGCCTGGAGCAACCTGTTCGAGGTGGCTTCGATCATCCTCATCCCGGTGGCGCTGGTGTTCACCTTTGGTCACTACGTGAAGGACCTGCGCCAGAGCCGCGCCATCCTCGCCTGCATGCTTGCCCTGTTCCTGATCGGGGGCAGCACGGCGTTGTGGTCCGAGTACCAGCCCAACCCGGCCCTCGAGAGCGCGCAGGTACAGCAAAGCGCCCCCATGGAGGGCAAGGAAAGCCGCTTCGGCACCACCGGTTCGGTGCTGTGGACAGTGACTACCACCTCTGCCTCCAACGGTTCGGTCAATGCCATGCACGACAGCCTCAACCCGCTGACCGGCATGGTGGCGATGGTCAACATGATGGTCGGTGAGGTGATCTTTGGCGGCGTCGGTGCAGGGCTCTACGGCATGCTGCTGTTCGTGCTGATCGCGGTGTTCCTGGCCGGGCTGATGATCGGCCGCACCCCGGAATACCTGGGCAAGAAGCTGCAGGCCCGCGAGGTGCAGTTGCTGGTGGCGACCCTGCTGGTGATGCCGGTCGGCGTGCTGGTGCTCGGCGCCATCGCCGCCAGCCTGCCGGGCCCGGCGGGTGCGGTCAGCAACCCGGGTGCGCATGGCTTCAGCCAGCTGTTGTACGCCTACACCTCTGGCACGGCCAACAACGGCTCGGCCTTTGCCGGCTTCGGTGCCAACACGGTGTTCCACAACCTGATGATCGGCCTGGCCATGCTTGTCGGCCGCTTCGGCTACATCCTGCCGGTGCTGGCGCTGGCCGGCTGCCTGGCGGCGAAGAAAAGCGCGCCCCAGGGGCTGAACAGCTTCCCCACCCATGGCCCGCTGTTCACCGGCCTGCTGCTGGTCACCATCCTGCTGGTCGGTGGCCTGACCTTCCTGCCGACCCTGGCCCTTGGGCCGATCGCCGAACACTTGAGCCTGGGTTTTTGAGGACCGACCATGAACATGCCCATTCCTGAAGTACAAGCTCGGCACAGTGCCAAGGACCAGACCCGCTTCGCCGCGTTGTGGCGCCCGGCGCTGGTGCAGGCATTCGTCAAGCTCGACCCGCGCCAGCTCAAGCGCTCGCCGGTGATGCTGGTAGTCGCCCTGACTGCTGTGCTGACCACCGTCTTGTGCTTCGCCCCCGGCAGTGGCGTGAGCACCGGCGTTGCCGTGCAGATCGCCCTGTGGCTGTGGTTCACCGTGCTGTTCGCCAACTTCGCCGAGGCCCTTGCCGAAGGCCGTGGCAAGGCCCGCGCCGACAGCCTCAAGGCCGGTAGCCAGGGCCTGACCGCCCAGCGTCGCAAGCGCGATGGCAGCTACGAGACCGTCGCGGCCAGCGCGCTGCGCAAGGACGATGTGGTGCGCGTGGTAGCCGGCGAAATGATCCCCGGTGACGGCGAGGTGCTCGAAGGTATCGCTGCGGTCAACGAGGCCGCCATTACCGGCGAGTCCGCGCCGGTGATCCGCGAGTCCGGCGGCGACCGCTCGGCGGTGACCGGCAATACCCGGCTGGTCTCCGACTGGTTGTTGATCCGCATCACCAGCAACCCGGGCGAATCGACCCTCGACCGCATGATTGCCCTGGTCGAAGGCGCCAAGCGGCAGAAGACCCCGAACGAGATCGCTCTCGACATCCTGCTGATCGGCCTGACCCTGATCTTCCTGATCGTGGTGGTGACCCTGCAGCCGTTCGCCCACTTCGTCGGTGGCAGCCTGCCGCTGATCTTCCTGGCCGCATTGCTGGTGACGCTGATCCCCACCACCATCGGCGGCCTGCTGTCGGCCATCGGCATTGCCGGCATGGACCGGCTGGTGCGGCTGAACGTCATCGCCCGTTCCGGCCGCGCGGTGGAGGCGGCCGGTGATGTGCATACGCTGATGCTCGACAAGACCGGCACCATCACCTTCGGCAACCGCCGCTGCAGCGCGCTGCACGCCGCACCGGGCATCACCGCCCGCGAGCTGGGGGAGGGCGCCTTGCTGGCCTCGCTGGCGGACGACACCGCCGAGGGCAAGTCGATCGTCGAGTACCTGCGCCAGTTGCATGACTTCGTCGAACCGGCCGCCGGGCAGTTCGAGGCGGTGGCGTTCAGCGCCGAGACGCGCCTGTCGGGCATCGACTTGCAGCAGCACCGCTACCGCAAGGGCGCCGTCGACGCCGTGCTGGCGTTCGTTGGCATGCAACGCCTGGAAATGCCCCAGGCACTGGCCCGTGAAGTGGAGCGCATTGCCCAGAGCGGCGGCACACCGTTGCTGGTGTGCATCGACAAGCGCCTGCTCGGCGTGATCCACCTCAAGGACGTGGTCAAGCCCGGCATCCGCGAGCGCTTTGCCGAGCTGCGCAAGCTGGGCATCCGCACGGTGATGGTGACCGGCGACAACCCGCTGACCGCTGCCGCCATCGCTGCCGAGGCCGGCGTGGATGATGTGCTGGCCGAGGCCACGCCAGAGAAGAAGCTGGCGCGCATCCGCCAGGAGCAGAACGACGGCCGCCTGGTGGCCATGTGCGGCGACGGCGCCAACGACGCCCCGGCCCTGGCCCAGGCAGACGTGGGCATGGCCATGAACGACGGCACCCAGGCCGCGCGCGAGGCGGCCAACATGGTCGACCTGGACAGCGACCCGACCAAGTTGCTGGATGTGGTGCAGGTCGGCAAGGAGCTGCTGGTGACCCGCGGCGCGTTGACCACCTTCTCCATCGCCAACGATGTGGCCAAGTACTTCGCCATCCTGCCGGCGCTGTTCGCCGCCATCTACCCGCAGCTGGGCGTGCTCAACCTGATGCATTTGGCCAGCCCGCAGAGTGCGATTCTGTCGGCCATCGTGTTCAACGCGCTGATCATCATCGTGCTGATCCCGCTGGCGCTGCGCGGCGTGCGTGTGCAGGCGGCCAGTGCGGCGCACCTGCTGCGGCGCAACCTGCTGATCTATGGGCTGGGTGGCATTGTCGTGCCGTTTGCCGGGATCAAGCTGATCGACCTGCTGCTCAATGCCCTGCACCTGGTCTGAGGAGGCCACCATGAATGCTTATGTACGCCCGGCATTGAGCCTGGCCCTGTTGATGACCCTGGTGACCGGCGCGCTGTATCCGTTGGCGGTGACCGGTATTGCCCAGGTGGTTTTCCCCAGCCAGGCCAATGGCAGCCTGGTGCGCGATGACCGGGGCCAGGTGCGCGGTTCGGCGCTGATCGCCCAGGATTTCCAGGGTGATGGCTGGTTCCACGCGCGGCCATCGGCAGGCGCCTATGCCACTGTGGCCAGCAGCGCCAGCAACCTGTCGCCGAGCAACCCGGCGCTGGCCGAGCGGGTCAAGGGCGATGCGGCTGCGTTGTACCAGGCGCAGCAGGGGCCGGTGCCCCAGGCGTTGCTCACCACCTCGGGCAGCGGCCTCGACCCGCACCTGCCGCCGGAGGCCGTGGCCTACCAGATCCCGCGGGTGGCGGCGGCACGGCAGTTGCCGGTGGAGCGCTTGCAAGGCTTGCTGGAAGAGGCCACCCTCCACCCATTGATCGGCCCGCCGGTGGTCAATGTGCTGGCCTTGAATCAGGCCTTGGAAAACCTCAGCCATTGATAGATGACTTGAGGGGCTAGCAGGGACCCTGTGGGAGCGGGTTTACCCGCGAATGCGTCGGTGGCGCTACTACTGCATTCGCGGGTGAACCCGCTCCCACAGGTACGGTGTTTGTCCCTGGATTTGCTGCTTGCTGGAAATAGCAAAGGATGAAAGATGAGTGACTCCGCCCGCGCAGACGCGCTGTTGGCTACCCTCCCGCGAAGCGGCCGGGGGCGGTTGAAGGTGTTCCTTGGCGCCGCCCCCGGCGTCGGCAAGACCTTCGCCATGCTCCAGGCCGCCCACGCCCAGCAACGCCAGGGCGTGCAGGTGCTGGCCGGTGTGGTCGAAACCCATGGCCGTGCCGAAACCGAGGTATTGCTCGCAGGCCTTCAGCAGCAACCCCTGCTGCGCAGCCAGTACCGCGGCGTCACCCTCGAGGAAATGGACCTGGACGGCCTGCTCAAGGCCGCGCCGGCCCTGGTGCTGGTCGACGAACTGGCCCACACCAATGCGCCCGGCAGCCGCCACGCCAAACGCTGGCAGGACGTACAGGAACTGCTGGCCGCCGGCATCGATGTGTACACCACGGTCAACGTCCAGCACCTGGAAAGCCTCAACGACAAGGTCCGCGACATTACCGGCGTGCAAGTGCGCGAAACCCTGCCGGACTGGGTACTGCAGGAAGCCTTCGAGCTGGTGCTGATCGACCTGCCACCCCGGGAGCTGCTCGAACGCCTGCGCGAAGGCAAGGTGTACGTGCCCGAGCAGGCGCGGGCCGCCATCGATGCGTTCTTCTCGCAAACCAACCTTACCGCCCTGCGCGAACTGGCCATGCAGACCGCCGCTGCCCAGGTGGATGCCGACCTGGCCCACGGTTATCGCCAACGCGGCCAGGAAGCCCCGGCCCTGCGTGGGCGCTTGCTGGTGGGCGTGGATGGCGACGACCAGGCGGAACGTTTGGTGCGCCATGCCAGCCGCGTGGCGCAACGCCGCCACCTGCCCTGGAGCCTGGTGCACGTGGACAACGGCCGCCTGCGCGACGAAACCGCGCGCCAGCGCCTGCAAGCTGCCCAGCAACTGGCCGAACGCCTGGGCGGGGAGGTGGTACTGCTGCGTGCCGGCGAAGTGGTGCGCACGCTGATCCAGCATGCCGCCGAACGGCGGGCCAGCCTGGTGCTGGTCGGGCAGTCCCGCGACCGCCTGCGCCGGCGCCTGTTCGGTGCCGGTGTGGCCGCGCGGCTGCTGCGCGAAAGCCACGGCCTGGAAATCAACGTGCTGGACCGCGACGCGCAGCCGCAAGCGCCGCGTTCGGCGGTGCGGCGGGTGTGGGTCTGGCGCCATTACCTGCTGGCGCTGCTGGCCACGGTCATGGCCGCGGGCCTGGCCTGGGCGGTGTCGAGTGTGCTGGCCCTGCCCAACATCTCGCTGGTGTTCCTGGCCGCGGTGTTGCTGGTGGCGGTGCGCAGCAGCCTGGGGCCTGCGCTGGCCTGCGCGGTGCTGTCGTTCCTGACCTACGACTTCCTGTTCATCCCGCCCAATCTGTCGTTCAGGATCCAGCGCGAAGAAGACGTGCTGACCTTGGTGTTCTTCCTGTTGATGGCTGCACTCACCGGCAACCTGGCTGCGCGCCAGCGCCGCCAGTTGCAGGCGCTGCGCGAGACCCAGGCGCAGACCAACCAGTTGCTCGACCTGTCGCGCCGGCTGACCGTGGCCACCGACCGCCAGGCGGTGTTCAACGCCGCCGGCCAGCACCTGGACGGTTGGCAGGACATGCAGGTGTGCCTGCTGGAGCGCAATGTCGAAGGCCAGTTGCAGGTGGCCAGCGGCGAAGCCCATGCCTTCAGCGATAACGAACGCGCCGCCGCAGAATGGGCCTGGCAGCACGGCCAGGCCGCCGGTCATGGCAGCGACACCCTGCCCAATGGCCGCTGGTGGTGGTGGCCGCTGGCGGTGGATGAGCAGCCCTTGGCATTGCTCGGTGTGCGCCCACGTTCCGGCCAGCCGCTCAGCGACCCGCGCCGGCGCCTGCTCACTGCCCTTGGTCAGCCACTGGCCCAGGCCCTGGCCCGCGCGCGCCTGGCCGAACAGCTGGAGGCCGCGCGCCTGCATGGCGAAACCGAGCAGCTGCGCAGCGCCTTGCTCGCGTCCGTTTCTCATGACTTGCGCACCCCGCTGACCGCCATGCGCGGCAGCATCGACAGCCTGCTGGCGTTGGGCGAGGCGATCCCCACCGCCGACCGCCGCGAACTGCTGGAAGGTACCCGCAACGAGGCCGAACGCCTCGACCGCTACATCCAGAACCTGCTCGACATGACCCGCCTGGGCCACGGCGGCCTCAAGCTGGCCCGCGACTGGGTGGCCCCGGCCGACATCGTCGGCAGCGCGCTCAACCGCCTGCGCGCGGTGCTGGCGCCGCTGCGGGTACACACCGATGTGCCGGCCGAGCTGCCGTTGCTGTTCGTGCATGCGGCGTTGATCGAGCAGGCGCTGGTCAACGTGCTGGAAAATGCCGCGCGCTTCTCGCCAGCCAATGGCCGGCTGGAGCTGCAGGTGTCGGTGCAGGATGCCCTGTTGTGCTTTGCCGTCAGCGACCAGGGCCCCGGCATTCCCGTGGATGATCGCGAGAAGATCTTCGACATGTTCTACACCGCCGCTCGCGGCGACCGCGGCGGGCAGGGCACCGGCCTGGGCCTGGCGATCTGCCAGGGCATGATCGGCGCCCATGGCGGGCAGATCCTGGTGGGCGAAGGCATCGATGGCCAGGGCACCAGCATCACTTTATGCTTGCCGCTGCCTCCTCAACCTGAAACCGAAAGCGAAACCCCATGAGTCAGTCCGCCACCCTTCTGGTCATCGACGATGAACCGCAGATCCGCAAGTTCCTGCGTATCAGCCTGGCCTCGCAAGGCTACAAGGTGCTCGAGGCCGCCACCGGCGCGGAAGGGCTGGCCCAGGCGGCGTTGGGCAAGCCGGACCTGGTGGTGCTTGACCTGGGCCTTCCGGACATGGACGGCCAGCAGGTACTGCGTGACCTGCGCGAGTGGAGCGCGGTGCCGGTGCTGGTGTTGTCGGTGCGCGCCAGCGAAGTGCAGAAGGTCGATGCGCTGGATGGTGGCGCCAACGACTATGTGACCAAGCCGTTCGGCATCCAGGAGTTTCTGGCGCGGGTGCGCGCCTTGCTGCGCCAGGTGCCGCAGGCCGGTGGCTCGGAAGTGGCGGCCAGTTTTGGGCCGCTGATGGTGGACTTTGCCTTTCGCCGGGTGACCCTGGATGGCGTGGAAGTGGCGCTGACCCGCAAGGAGTATGCGCTGCTGGCGCAACTGGCCGGGCACCCGGGGCGGGTGATTACCCAGCAGCAACTGCTCAAGGATATCTGGGGGCCTACCCATGTGGACGACACCCATTACCTGCGGATCGTGGTCGGGCATCTGCGGCAGAAGCTGGGCGATGACCCCACGGCGCCGCGGTTCATCATCACCGAGCCAGGGGTGGGGTACAGGTTGGTGGCGCCGACCATGTAACCCCTGTGGGAGCGGGCGTGCCCGCGAAGAATCCAGCGCGATGCATGGCACCGGCTGCGCCGGTGTTCGCGGGCATGCCCGCTCCCACAGGGTCCCTGCTAATTCAATGAGTCATGTGCAGTCCAAGAGAGATTGCCCAGCCCTATGGGCTGCGCTGTCGCGTAGAAAACTGAATTCGCAAGCGGCCCGCGTACCCTGTGGGAGCGGCTTTAGCCGCGAAGAATCCAACGCGGTGCATGGCACCGGCTGCGCCGGTGTTCGCGGCTGAAGCCGCTCCCACAGAGTCCCTGCTAATTCAATGAGTCATGTGCAGTTCAATGAGAGCTGGCATGCCGGCGATGGGGCCAGAGCAAGCAGCGCAAGACAGTAAGCTCAGGGGGCGGTTCTCGACTCCAGATCCATTTCCGCTGGCCACTCTACTCGGGGTGCCAGGCGCAGGGCGAACTCACACCAGAGCACATCGTTGTGATCCTTGGGGGGGGCGGGTGGTGGCAGGGCTGAGGGGCCTTCCTGCATGTAGGTGCAGATGTAGGCCCAGGCATGCTGGTCGGCACCCATCGTAACCAGAGGAAAACGGTCGATGACATTGTTTGTGCCAGGTGCAACGATGGAGAGTGTGACACCCGATTTGAAAATTAACCCACCGTTTGGCAGTGCGCCGGTCTGGGACCAGCGCTCGGCGCGGACTTGGGACCAGTCGTAGCAAACTGTTTCTACTTTCCAGTTCGTGAAGGGGTTCCACCAGCAGTACTTGAAATTGTACGCATACAATTTTTTACGTACTCGGTTGAAGCGAAGGGGTTCATCTCGGGGTGGGGATATGCTTGCTCGAAGGCAAAATACGGATGCCCATACTCCGCATGCAAGTATTAATATGTCAACTAGCACGGATTCGAAGTCTCTCTGCTCCAAGTTGGAGTTTATGAAACTGAGCAGAGGGGTGGTGATGGCGATAGTTGGAAGCGAAAGTAAAGCCATTACTTCTCTTGCCCAACCGAGGGGTCTGGGTACTTCAAGGTAGATAAGATCCTGATGGTTAGGGGATTGATTGCCCAGGCTGGCTTCGGTCGCAATGGGAATGTCAGGATGGGGTAGGTCCTCTATCCATCCTGTACATGGCGGGTTAAGGTGCGGGCGGGCCATTAGAATAGACTCCTTAGCGAGGACAGATTGTTTTCTCTCATTGTCACTTTTGCATAACCTGACATGTCATGCTTGTTGGGCCAATAAGTGAGCGTTAGCTCAATAGCTTTTGTGCAATGGTTTTCCAGTAGTGGAATTGAAGTGCTGATGTGCAGGGTCTTATCGGTGGTTTTAAAAATTATTCGTTCGCTGACGCTTTCAGGGCTAGCAAAGGTTTTTTGGGTTTCTTCGGGCACGTATTCGACTACTTTTGGATGTGAACTATTACCGGAGAGATAAAAAGGCAGTCGATTTTGCCCTGCTGGGTACACAGTCAGTTGCCATTTGTACTGTGCGTCTTCAGTGCTGAAATTTGGCAAGCTTATGTACAAATCGAGATAAAAACCTGCCGCGACAGCAGCGTCATCGCTGATGAAGGCTTTTGTTTGGTCTAGCGTGTACGTACTGTGAGTTGGTTGAAATCTTGTCTCAATTGAAGCCTGCGCTTGAACTCCCAAGGCTGCCGCGTTCAGTGAGCCAATTGCGGTATCCAGATCTTGTGGATTCATCCAGCGACGATGTTCCTCTGGTGTTCCCCATCTACTGTGTCGGGACCAAAGCTCTAATAGTGAAGATTCTTGATTTTTGGCATCCATCGCCAGCGTATAGGCTGCCAGACCAAGGATGATCGTAAAGCCTAAGGGACCGAGTAGCGAACTTGCGAATAATGCCGAGTAAATACCAGAGACAGTGGAAACTGTAGCAAGCACGGCCGCGCGAGCGTACTGGTTTGCAGAGGTGCTGTCCCCTTGGTTATTAGTTCTGGCGAGCGCATTCACGTATTGCACTGCATCCATGGCATTGGCGAGTGCAGCGATGGCGCCGCCATACTTGGCTAGGTTCTTTCCTAGTAAGGCTGTGGTTACCGTTCCGGGCCACGGTATCTTCGGTCGTACAAGTGTGACAGCAAGCCCTGCCGCTTCGACACTCACTCCCAACAACCCAAGCGATGAAGACCAGATCGCCGCAAGCGCCTCCGGATTGTTCTGATGCATCTCCTGCAACGCCCGATAGTTCTTGCCCAGGCTGTCCTGCTGGAACCATATGCCCCCCAAGGCAAACAGCAGCTTCACGCTTTCGTTACTCGCTGCAGCATCCCGCAGGCTGCGCATCGCATCGCTTGCCACGCTTTGCGCGGCCGTAGAACTGATCTTCAAACCACCCGTAACCTGCGCACGCAGCGTACCCGCACCAATCGCAATATTGCGTACCAGCGCCCCGACGCCACCGGCTGCACCTTCGCGCAACTGCACCAGCCGCGCCTGTAAACTTTCAGCACTTTCCAACGTCCAGAGCATCACTTCGATCATCTGGCTACGGTTACCCGTTGCCGCAATATTGATCGCGCCACTCAGCACCATGGCCCGCACCTTGCGGCCCAGTGGGTCACGGAACTGCTTGTCTACCTGCTGCAGAAACGCATCGGTCCGCGCCTCCAGGGCTTCATTGAGC
>NZ_NEJY01000042.1:0-10964 GCF_002113255.1 Pseudomonas sp. B14(2017) | reverse complement strand
ACCATGACCGCATCAGGCTGAAACTCAATGGCCTGAGCCCTGTCAGCTACAGGACTCAGGCCACTGGCTAAAACTGTCCAACTTTTCGGGGGCAGTCCAAAAAGCGATTCCGTGCCAGTCGCTACATGCGCGTCGGTGCCGGGAACGCGCTGATGGAAGTGAGCCCGCTGTTAAATGGCCTTGCACGAATCCCGACCCTTGCGCGGTCCCCTGTGGGAGCGGGCAAGCCCGCGAAGCAGGCACTGCGGTGCATGGCACCGGCTCTGCCGGTGTTCGCGGGCGCGCCCGCTCCAACAGGAGTCTCGCCGTAGTCCGGATTGCGCTGACCTGTAGGAGCGGCCTTGCGTCGCGAAAGGGCTGCGTAGCAGCCCCAGGATTTCGGCGTCACTGCAGATAATGCTGGGGCCGCTTTGCGGTCCTTTCGCGACGCAAGGCCGCTCCTACAAAAAACGATTCCGTGCCAGTCGCTACACCATCGCCAACCGCTGCTTGCGCGTCGGTGCCGGGAACGCCCGGTCGATCGCCCGCAGGTCTTCGCTGGTCAAGGTCAGCATACCCGCAGCCGCATTCAACCGCACATGCTCGGGCGTCACGGCCTTGGGGATGGCTATCACCCCGTCATCACGGGTCACCCAGGCCAGGCTGACCTGGGCCGCCGTGGCACCATGGCGTTCGGCAATTTCCGCCAGCACCGGGTGCTGCAGCAGGCGCCCGGCCTGGGCCAGCGGGCAGTAGGCCATGGTCGGCAGCGCGCGCTTTTCGCACCACGGCAACAGGTCGAACTCGATGCCACGCTGGGCCGGGTTGTACAGCACCTGGTTGGTGGCGCAATCGGGGTTGTGCAGTTCGCGCAGGTCGTCGACGTCGAAATTGGAAACACCCCAGCGCTTGATCTTGCCTTGCTCGCGCAAGCGCTCGAAGGCCTCGACGGTTTCCTCCAGTGGGTGCTGGCCACGCCAGTGCAGCAGGTACAGGTCGATGCAGTCGGTGCCCAGGCGCGTGAGGCTGCGCTCGCAGGCCGCTGCCATACCGCGCCGGCTGGCATTGTGCGGGTACACCTTGCTGACCAGGAACACCTGGTCGCGGCGCCCGGCAATGGCCTGGCCAACCACTTCTTCCGCACCACCTTCGGCATACATCTCGGCGGTATCGATCAAGTTCAGGCCAAGTTCGATACCCTGTTGCAGGGCCGCCACCTCGGCCGCCTTGCGGGCCGGATCTTCACCCATGTACCAGGTGCCCTGGCCGATGGCCGGAACGCTCGAACCTGCCAGTTTCACGTAACGCATGTCACCTCCGGGATGCGGGTATTGGAAAGCAGTACCTCGAGCAGCGCTTGCGCCGCCGTGGAAAGCTTGTGTTCGCTGAGGGCAATCACGCCGATGCGGCGCTCGACCGTGGGCTCGACCAGGGTGACGCAGCGGGCGCCAAGCTCCTGCATCTGGTTGATGCACAGTGCCGGTACGGCACTGACCCCCAGGCCACTGGCAACCATGCGGCCGATGGTCGACAGCTGGTGGCTCTCGAAAGCCACCGCCAGTTTGCCGTGGTGGGCGGCCACGTTCTGTTCCATCAGCAGGCGCACCGCCGAAGGGCGTTGCAGGGCCACGAAGTCTTCGGCCAGCAACTGTGCCCAGCTGACCTGGGGCAGCTGCGCCAAGGGCGAATCGGCGGGCACCACGGCGACGAAGCGGTCCATGTACAACGGATGGAAATCCAGGCCATCGATGTTGTCCGGTTCGAAGCCGATGCCCAGTTCGACGCGGCGATGGCGCACCAGTTCCTGCACCTGTTCGTTGATCACATCGTGCACCGTGACGTTGACCTTCGGGTAACGCTGGCGAAATACCTTCAGCGAGTAGGGCAGCAGGTTGCCAGCAAAGGCCGGCATGGCCGCCACTGAAACCCGGCCCAGTTGCAGGGTGAAACGCTGGCGCAGCATTTCTTCGGTGTCGTCCCAGTCGGCCAGCAGGCGCCGCGCCAGTGGCAGCAGTACCTCGCCCTCGGCAGTCAGGCTGACGCTGCGTGTGGTGCGGCTCAGCAGGGCGCCGCCAAGGTTTTCTTCCAGGGCCTTGATGGTCAGGCTCAGGGCCGGTTGCGAGACATGCAGGTGTTCACCGGCCTGGGCGAAGCTCTGGTACTTGGCCACAGCGACAAAGGCGCGCAGTTGCTTGACGTTCATGACAGGCCTTTTGGTTGTTTTGCAAAAGTTATCAATCGATGATGAAAACAAAATTAACAAATCAGTCGCTTGCGGTGAAGATGTCCCCACACGCTCACCGACAGCCTCGTCGGTTCAACAACTACAAAAGGCGGATCAGCATGGCCGGACTGGACAAGCGCGTTGCAACCTATGAACAGGCCCTCGAAGGCCTGACCGACAACATGACGGTACTGGCTGGTGGTTTCGGCCTGTGCGGCATCCCGGAAAACCTTATCAGCGAAATCAAGCGCCGTGGCGTCAAGGGCCTGACCGTGGTCTCCAACAACTGCGGTGTCGATGGCTTTGGCCTGGGCGTGCTGCTGGAAGACCGGCAGATCCGCAAGATGGTCGCTTCCTACGTGGGCGAGAACGCCGAGTTCGAACGCCAGCTGCTGAGCGGCGAGCTGGAAGTGGAACTGACCCCGCAAGGCACCCTCGCCGAGAAAATGCGCGCCGGTGGCGCCGGCATCCCGGCCTTCTACACGGCCACCGGCTACGGCACCCCGGTTGCCGATGGCAAGGAAGTGCGCGAGTTCAACGGCCGCAAGTACATCCTCGAAGAATCCATCACCGGCGACTTCGCCATCGTCAAGGGCTGGAAGGCCGACCACTACGGCAACGTGGTGTACCGCAACACCGCGCAAAACTTCAACCCGCTGGCGGCCACCGCCGGCAAGATCACCGTGGTCGAAGTGGAGGAGATCGTCGAACCTGGCGTGCTGCTGCCCAGCGAGATCCACACCCCGGGCATCTACGTGGACCGCGTCATCGTCGGCACCTTCGAAAAGCGTATCGAAAAGCGCACCGTCAAGGCCTGAGCGCCATCCACCAGAACAACAAAGAGATCCTGACCATGGCACTGACCCGCGAACAGATGGCGCAACGCGTCGCCCGTGAACTGAAGGACGGCTACTACGTCAACCTGGGCATCGGCATTCCGACCCTAGTGGCCAACTACGTACCCGCCGACATGGATGTGATGCTGCAATCGGAAAACGGCCTGCTCGGCATGGGCGAATTCCCCACCGAAGGCACCATCGATGCCGACATGATCAACGCCGGCAAGCAGACCGTCACCGCCCGCCGCGGTGCCTCGATCTTCGATTCGGCGCAGTCGTTCGCCATGATCCGTGGCGGCCATGTCGACCTGACCGTGCTCGGCGCTTTCGAGGTGGATGTGCAAGGCAACATCGCCTCGTGGATGATCCCGGGCAAGCTGGTGAAGGGCATGGGCGGCGCCATGGACCTGGTGGCCGGTGCCGAGAACATCATCGTCACCATGACCCACGCTTCCAAGGACGGCGAGTCCAAGCTGCTGCCGCAGTGCAGCCTGCCGTTGACCGGTGCTGGCTGCATCCGCAAGGTGCTGACCGACCTGGCCTACCTGGAAATCGAAGACGGCGCCTTCATCCTGCGCGAGACTGCGCCCGGGGTGAGTGTTGAGGAAATCATCGAGAAAACCGCCGGCAAGCTGATCGTGCCGGATGATGTGAAGGAAATGACCTTCTAATCTATCGCCGCGCACCGCCCCTGTAGGAGCGGCCTTGTGTCGCGAAAGGGCCGAAACGCAGCCCCGCGATTTTGGCATCGATGCCGAGATCGAGGGGCCGCGTTGCGGCCCTTTCGCGACGCAAGGTCGCTCCTACAGGGGTTTTGCATTTGCTGATGTATCCGATAAAACCAATAAAAGGAATTGAACTGTGGCCGCTGAAATCCAAGACAGCCGTTCCGCGCGCTTTGCCTTGCGCTGCTCCAACTGGGCCGAACGCTGGTTCCCCGATTCCTGGGTGTTCGCCGCCCTGGCGGTGCTGCTGGTGTGCATCGGCGCCCTGGCCATGGGCGCCAAGCCGACCGACACCGCCAAGGCCTTTGGCGATGGCTTCTGGAGCCTGATCCCGTTCACCATGCAGATGGCCTTCGTGGTCATCGGCGGCTATGTGGTGGCCAGCTCGCCGCCCGCCGCGCGGCTGATCGACCGCCTGGCGCGCATCCCCGGCAATGGCCGTTCGGCAGTGTGCTGGGTGGCGCTGATCTCGATGCTGGCATCGCTGCTCAACTGGGGCCTGTCGCTGGTGTTCGGCGGCCTGCTGGTGCGCGCCCTGGCCCGGCGCACCGAACTGAAGATGGACTACCGCGCCGCCGGTGCAGCCGCCTACCTGGGCCTGGGCGCCGTGTGGGCGCTGGGCCTGTCTTCGTCGGCGGCGCAACTGCAGGCCAACCCGGCCAGCCTGCCACCGTCGATCCTGTCGATTACCGGGGTAATCCCGTTCACCGAAACCATCTTCCTCTGGCAGTCCGGCGTGATGCTGGCGGCGTTGGTGGTGGTCTCGCTGGTGATCGCCTACGCCACGGCCCCGGGCCCGCACAGTGCGCGCAGCGCCCAGGACTGTGGGGTCGACCCCAGCTTCACCGCGCCACCGGCACCCCAGCGCACCCGCCCGGGCGAGTGGCTGGAACACAGCCCCATCCTGATCCTGCTGCTGGTGGCCCTGGCTGCCGGCTGGCTGTACCAGGAGTTCGCCACCAAGCCGGCGATTACCGCCATTTCCGGGCTGAACACCTACAACCTGTTGTTCATCATGCTCGGTGCCTTGCTGCACTGGCGCCCGCGCAGTTTCCTCGATGCGGTGGCGCGCGCGGTGCCGACCACCACCGGGGTGCTGATCCAGTTCCCGCTGTATGGCTCGATCGCGGCCATCCTCACCCAGGTGAAGGGCCTCGACGAGCAGACTTTGGCCCACCACATTTCGCTGTTCTTCACCCAGATCGCCACGCATGACACCTATGCCGTGCTGATGGGCGTGTATTCGGCGGTGCTGGGCTTCTTCATCCCATCGGGTGGTGGCAAGTGGATCATCGAGGCACCTTACGTGATGCTGGTGGCCAATGACCTGCAGTACCACCTGGGCTGGGCAGTGCAGATCTACAACGCCGCCGAGGCCTTGCCGAACCTGATCAACCCGTTCTACATGCTGCCGCTGCTGGGGGTACTGGGGCTCAAGGCACGCGACCTGATCGGCTTCTCGTTCGTGCAGTTGCTGGTGCACGTGCCACTGGTACTGGTGTTGCTGTGGGCATTGGGTACGACGTTGCAGTACCTGCCGCCGGTGATGCCGTAAAGTCGGGCCGCTGCGCGGCCCATCGCTGGCAAGCCAGGCTCCCACATCGACTGCATTGGCCCCAAGCCATGCGCAGTACCTGTGGGAGCCTGGCTTGCCGGCGATGGGCTGCACAGCAGCCCCAGCATTTCCTGAGCAGTCCACGTATGATGGCCAGGCTGCCTTCGCCTGGGAAACCCGCGTCACATGTCTATCCGATTGAAACTGCTGCGAAAGAAACTGGGGATGACCCTGGAGCTGCTGGCCGACAAGACCGGCATGACCAAGAGCTACCTGTCCAAGGTCGAACGAGGCCTGAACACCCCCTCGATCGCCGCCGCGCTGAAGCTGGCGCGGGCACTGAATGTCAATGTCGAAGAACTGTTCGCCGAAGAGCAGGCCGGCCAGAGCCGCTACAGCCTGGTGCGCCATGGCGAGCGCCAGGCCCTGGTGGGTGACGGGGCAGGGCCAGGGTACGCGGCCCTCACCAGCCAGGTCGGGCAGCGCAGCCTGCTGCCTTTCCTGATCCAGCCGCCGATCGAGTTCAGCGACCCCACGTTCAAGGAACACCTGGGCGAAGAATTTCTGTTCGTCCACGCCGGCCAGGTGGAGGTGGACTTCATGAACGAGCGGGTGCTGCTGGAGCAAGGCGATGCCTTGCATTTCAATGCCCAGACACCCCACCGGCTAAGGTCGGTGGGGCCGCTGCCGGCGCAGTTGCTGGTCGTGGTACATCACGCAGACGAGTAACACGCTGGGGCACCAAAGTGCCCCACGGCCTTGCCTTTCTCAGCGATGAAACTCTGGCGCCACCAATGCAGCGCCCTTTGCTCAATTTGTGTGTCGATATTTTGACTGTATTGTCCGGCGCCCATTGAATTTTATTATAGTGTCGAATCGTTGACGCAATGTCATTGTGTTCATAAGCTCAATTCAACAGTGAAACAACTCCCGAACACCACGCCAACAAATAGTTGATTTTCCTCTTTACAGGAGGGGCGTATGCGCACGGCTCTGATTATCAAATCGATGTCTTTGCTGGCACTGATGAGTGGCGCGGCGCGTGCGGCGGATATGTATATCAATCAGAACAGTATCATCCCTGTTTCAACCGCAGGGTGGTTCTTTGCATTTGCTGTCGTTGGCTTTGTGGCAGTCGCCAACAGGAAACAGATCTGAGTCCGCCAGCCTGGGTTTAACCCTTGACACCAGCGGCCCGGGGCCTGGCTTGTCAATTCCCCAGCCGTTGCTATATTGCCAGTAGCCCGTGCAGGTCCACGGTTGCAGGCACACAGTGTCAAGGCAAGGCCTCTGGAAGATCGAGGCCATCGCGGTTGGTGTATGCCGCGAAGCGGAGCGAGAGTTGGTGTGTTGTTCTCATTCAGTGCTCTTTGTCGGGCCTTTTCGGCCGGAGGGACCCTCATGGTGCGTTCAATGTTTGCCGCGTTCTGCATGCTGATGGTGTGGTCTGGTGCCGGTAAGGCCGACCCGCACAGTACTACCTACCTGCTCAGCCCCGGCGATGTGGTGATGGTTTCGGTATGGCAGGAAGACAGCCTGCGCCAGGAAGCCACCGTACTTCCCGATGGCAGTATCACGTTCCCCCTGGCCGGGCGCATCGATGTTGCCGGGCTGGATGTGACGACCGTTGAAAAACAAGTGGCTGCCAAACTCGAGAAGTTTCTCCCCGACCCGAATGTCAGCGTTGTCGTCAAGAGCATCGCCGGCAACCTGGTCTATGTACAAGGCAAAGTGATCAAGCCCGGGCCGGTACAAATGGCAGGCCCTACCGCAGTGCTGCAGGCTTTGAGCATGTCGGGCGGCCTCGACAAGTTTGCAGATGAAAGCGAAATCAAAGTGGTGCGTGGCACCGGCGCTTCCCAAAAAATTCTGCCCGTGCGATATAGAGACCTGGTGTCTGGCCGGGATATGTCCACCAACATCCAACTGCAGGCTGGCGATACGCTGGTCGTTCCTTGATCTTGCCTTTAATAAGAACACTTAATGCCTCTTCTAAGAACAACTAGCATTGCAACGGCAATCTTGGTGTTGCCGTTTACGGACACAGTCCTGGCAGCAAATTGGCAGTCTACGGTGGTGGTACCGACATCCGTCGAACATGACAGCAACCCCTTGCTGCTGTCGTCGGGTGAAAAGGGCATAACGCGCACGATCATCGCGCCGGATTACACCCTGATCGGTACCTTCGACCGTGACGAACTGAGGTTGGGGCTGGGCGTGCATGTATTGCGCTCGTCCGACACGGCGGTGGTCGACAACCGTGAGGACCCCGACGTTAGCCTGGGCTGGCAGCGCCAGACCGAGCGCGGGCGGTTTGGCCTGCTGGCGCGTTACAACGAAAGTTCGACGCTGTCGGGAACGGTGCTGGATACCGGCGTGGTCACCACCGATGGCACGCAAAAGCTGTATACGCTGGCCGGCAACTGGAGCCAGGCGGTTACCGAACGCAGCACCTTGAGCAACGAAACCACGTACAACCGTGCCCGTTATGACATCAGTACGCTGACGGGTTACGAAGAACTGGGCAACGTGTTCACCTGGACCTACGCCTGGAGCGAGCGGGCTGATCTGTACAGCCGCTTTGGCGCCCGGCGCTATGAGCCCGAGCAGGACCAGACGGCGACGGCGTCCAACAGCTACAGCCCGGCGGTCGGGGTCAAGTACCAGTTCTCCGAACGCCTCAGCGCCGATGCTCATGTGGGGGTCACCGAGGTTTCCGGTGACGAAGGTGGCCGACGCGGGGAGGGTGGGGTAGCGCTGCTGTATACCGGTGCGCGCGCCGTCGCCAGCTTTACCGCCGAACGCAGCACGGTGGCCAGCGCCGAAGGCGGCTTCGCCGAGCTGGACCGGGTGCGCGGTGTGTGGAGTTACGCCGTCAGCGAATTGACCCGGGTGGGTGCGGACGCTGCCTGGCAAGACAGCAAAGGGCAGACCCCCAACACCCTGCAGACCTACAGCGTGTGGGCCAGCCGCGAGTTTTCGCCGTACTGGGACCTGCGCCTGTCGCTGATGTACAAGGATCGGCAGCAGGATCATGAAGCTGATGCGAACGCTACGATCGTGGGTTTGACGTTGACGTACAGGTACCCCGACATCTGAACTTCAGGCAGGTGGCCCCATGAAGTCCGACTACGAGCTCTCCCTCAGAGATTACATCGCCATAATCAAGGACCGGGCCCTGTTGTTGGGGGTGAGCATCGTAGTCATCCTGGCCGCGACCGTCGCTGTCGCAGTGATGGTGCCGCCGATCTACCAGTCGACCGGCACCATCCTGGTGGAGTCGCAGCAGATTTCACCCGAGCTGGTATCGACCAACAACACCAGTTTCGCCGATGAACGCATCGAAGTGATTCGCCAGCGGGTGATGACCCGAGAGAACCTGCTGCGCATCATCGACAAGTACAACCTGTTCCCCGACAAGCGCTTCAGCGATAGCGACAAGATTGACCACATGCGCAGTGCCATCGTGGTCGAAACCCTCACCACCTATGTACGCGGGCGTGGCGAAGCGACCGTGGCGTTCAATGTGTCCTTCGAGCACAAGCAGCCGGAGGTGGCCAAGGAAGTTGCCGACGAGTTGGTCACGCTGTTCCTCAACGAGAACCTCAAGCAGCGTACCGAGCGGGCCAACGAAACCACCGAGTTCCTCACCCAGGAGGCGAACAAGCTGGGTGCCGAGCTGGCCAGCCTGGAAAACCAGCTGGCGGATTTCAAGCAGGCCCACGCCAATGCCTTGCCCGAGCACCAGACCTTGCGCATGAACATGCTGTCACGCTCGGAGCTGGAGTTCCGCGAGGTCGACCGTGATTACAAGGCCGCCCAGGAAGAGCTGCGTTACCTTGAGCTGGAACTGTCCGCGGCCAGTGCCGGGCTGGCTACCAAGGTCGGCGAAGGCCCCAGGGTGGCCAGTGCCGAGCAGCCCCAGGACCTGCCCAGCCTGAAAGCCGAGTATGCCCGGCTGCTGAGCCGCTACAAGGAAGCCCACCCCGATGTGGTGGCGGTCAAGCGCAGGATCCAGGCGCTCGAAGCCAGTGGCAATCGCACGGCTGCGGCCTCCACGGTCGGCCTCGATGTCGCCCGCGTGCGCGCCAAGATGAGCGCGGCACAGGTGCGCATTGCTTCGCTGGCCGAGCAGAAGCGCGAGCTGACCCGCAAGATGGAAGGCTACGAGGCCGAGATCCTCGAGGCGCCGCAGGTCGAGCGTGGCCTGGTGACCTTGATGCGTGACCACGACAACGCGCGCAAGAAGTACGAGGAAATCCGCGCCAAGGAAATGGGCGCGAAGATCACCGAAAGCCTCGAGCAGGAGAACAAGGCCGAGCGCTTTGTGCTGCTGGAGCCACCGCTGATGCCCGAGAAACCGATCAAGCCCAACCGCAAGAAAATCGCCGCGCTGGGCCTGGTGCTGGCACCGGCAGGTGGCGGTGCGCTGGTGATGTTGCTGGAAATGCTCAACCAGCGCATTCGCGGCGTCGGTGCCTTGGAAAACCTGCTGGGCAGGCGGGTGCTGGTGGCGCTGCCATACATCGATACCAAGGCCGATGTGGCCAGGCGCAAGCGTTGGCGCAACTGGCTGATCCTGGCTGCACTGGTGCTGGCGGCTATCATGGTGGTGCTGGTGCACGTGTTCTACATGCCACTGGATGTGCTGTTGTTCAAAGTCATGTCTCGGTTTGCATAGGAAAGCAGTGATGGACAGGACCAAGCCGGCTGTTGGCAATAATCTTCACCAGGTTACCCCAGGTACCCCGCAGGCCTTGTCACCCGCCCCAGGTACGGCGCTGGTGGAAGTGCCTGGCCAGTTCGATTACGTGAACACCAAGGTGGTGCCGCTGCGCGCGGAGCACCTGGAGCGTCACCGTATCGTCGCCTACAACAAGAACTCCAACATGAACGGGCCGATCGACCTGCTGCGCACGCAAGTGCTCAGGACCATGGACGAGAATGGCTGGCGAACCTTGGCCATCACCTCGCCAACCCCTGAAGCAGGCAAGACGGTGCTGTCGATCAACCTGGCCATGAGCATCGCCCACCACACCACCAAGACTGCGTTGCTGGTGGACTTCGACCTGCGTCGGCCCAAGGTCGGCAGCAGCCTGGGCCTGCCCATGGACCAGGCGTTGAACGAGTTTCTGACGGACAAGGCCGAGCTGCAGGATTGCCTGGTCAACCCGACCTTGCCTCGATTCGTGGTACTGCCCACGCGGGTACCGGTGCCGTTGTCTACCGAAATGCTGTCGTCGCCCAAAGTGAACAACCTGATCAGCGAACTGCGCAACCGCTACGAGTCGCGCATCTGCATTTTCGATTTGCCGCCGTTGCTCAGCTCTGACGATGCGATCACCGTGATCCCCAAGTTCGACTGTGTGCTGCTGGTGGTGGCCAACGGTATGAACAACAGGAAGGAAATCGAAGATTGCCTGCATCACCTGGCCAGGGTGAACCTGGTGGGGACGGTATTGAACAAGGCTGACGAGCAGCCTCGGACCTATTATTGAGGCACAGGATTCTGGGGCTGCGTCGCAGCCCATCGCGACACAAGGTGAACTGGCCTAATGATCCCGGACACCTCTTAAGGGCGATATGATTCGCCCAATCAGGAGGTTCCATGCAAGAACGAAAGACCTACACCCGCGAGTTCA
>NZ_NEJY01000041.1:0-14980 GCF_002113255.1 Pseudomonas sp. B14(2017) | reverse complement strand
GCGCCGGTCTTGCTCCCGGGAGTACGCGCTGCAGGCCCCATCCATGGGGCCTCAGCGCTTGACGGGCATCCATGCCCGTCACCTCCCTCCGCAAGACCTCTGCTCGGCCTCCTGAAGTCGCGAAGATCAAGATCAAGATCAAGATCAAGATCAAGATCAAGATCAAGATCAAGATCAAGATCAAGATCAAGATCAAGATCAAGAGCAAGATCAAGAGCAAGATCAAGATCAAGAGCAAGAGCAAGAGCAAGAGCAAGAGCAAGAGCAAGAGCAAGAGCAAGAGCAAGAGCAAGAGCAAGAGCAAGAGCAAGCAGGTCTGGTGGTGGCTCAATGTGCCAGTGAGATGCGCTGCTGTTGCAAAGGTGGCGTGGGGGCGAGACCAAGAATCAGATTTAACACCTTTCTTGTAGGCCGTTTCCCAAAGATACTCTTAACACCTATTCTCCGTTGCGCGCGCCAAATGCGGTCTCTAGTCTCGGCATGTCGTTGACCTTCAATGACCGGGTTAGCCGCCCGAAATCGTCAGACACCGCAGCCGAGCAATACCGAGTAATCGGCATTGGCGCCTTATGGCGGCTGTGCGTGGGGCACCTGCGGGTGCGCCGGGTGCCTGACGTCCCGGTCGGCTAACCCACGTACAGCTGCCACCATACTGTTTAGCCGCGGTCGGTGGTCGCTTCACTATGACAGGAGCCTTGAATGACCACCGAGGAATCGAAATACACAGACGGCAAAACCGGAGCCGCATATAACTGAAAGGTTTAGCAGGGGCTCTGTGGGAGCGGGCGCGCCCGCGAACACCGGCGCAGCCGGTGCCAGCCACCGCGTTGGATTCTTCGCGGGCACGCCCGCTCCCACAGAAACCACGTCGCGCTTGCTAACGCGTTCCGGTCCCGGCCCGAGCCGAAGTTGCTTCAAGCCTGCTTGAGCAACAACGCCACCCCCGGGAAATACTGCCCCAGTTCGTTGTGCAACTTGCGATAGGCATACGGGAAGTACCAGGCGATGGCACAGGCGGTATGTTTCTGCAGATCGTCGACCAGGTCCTGCAGTTCCTCGGGGCTGGCATGCTGGCCAGCCTTCCACGGGCTGATGAACAGCGCCCCTGCTTTCAACTGGCTGGGGTAGGCCACCTGGCGCGCGAGGGCGGCGGTCTGCTGCAGGGCGTCGGCCATGTCCAGCCGGGCAACTTTTGGCCAGCGCTGGCTGACACTGAGGTACAGCGCTTCATCGGCACTACTGATCGACAGGTCGCAGCGCCCTTCGTTTTCGCCTTCGTCGCGCTGCTTCTTGCCGGCAAACTGCTGCAGCGCCGCTAGTTCGGCCTGCCACGCCGCTGCGGCAAGCAGCCCGGTATTGGCCGCGGCGCCATGCCAGTAAGGTGCTTCGGCATCGCCGGTAAACTGGATGAAGCGGTCGATACAGTCGCCCCAGCGCTCCAGCACCGGGGCGAGAAACTCCAGGCGCGGGTTGTTGATGATCTGGCCTCGCATGCTGCGCTCTCCTGTTATCGTTGTGATCGCGTTCAGCTGAAAGTGATGGCTACGTGATATCACTGTATTCAGTGTGGCACAACCAGGTGAATTGGCCATTACCCGGGCGGTGCCTGTTCGACTGCAAAGCGGCCCGCTTCGATTGACGCTCCCGGTGCAACCCTCTAACCTTCGCGCGTGTTTCAGGTGCCCTGCCAGCCCCGACTGGGCAGGGTGAAACTGGGAAGCCGGTGGGTGCCAGCATGGCGCGATTCCGGCGCTGCCCCCGCAACGGTAGGTGAGTCGCGGCCGCGCAGGGCCACTGGGTGCCAGCACCCGGGAAGGCGCGCAGGCCTGGGCCAAGGCCCGCTCACAAGCCCGGAGACCGGCCTGATACTGCCAACGGCATCACGGAGGGTGATGCGCGGTGCACCGTGGCGTACGGCCACGGCCCCTGCGCGTTCTCCGTCTGCCCGCCTTTTACCTGTCGCCGCGCGTTGCCGTGGCGCCAGCCAGCGGAGAACCCTGATGAGCGAATCCACCGAACGCGACGAACGCCACCTGGCGCGCATGCAGCGCAAGAAGGCGATCATCGACGAACGCATCGCCAATTCCCCCAACGAATGCGGCCTGCTGCTGGTGCTGACCGGCAATGGCAAAGGCAAGAGCAGCTCGGCCTTCGGTATGCTCGCGCGCGCCCTGGGCCATGGCATGCAGTGCGGTGTGGTGCAGTTCATCAAGGGCCGCAACAGCACCGGCGAAGAGCTGTTCTTCCGCCGCTTCCCCGAGCAGGTGCGCTACCACGTGATGGGCGAGGGCTTTACCTGGGAAACCCAGGACCGCCAGCGCGACATTGCCGCCGCCGAAGCGGCCTGGGCCGTGTCGCGCCAGTTGCTGCAAGACCCTAGCGTGCAGTTCGTAGTGCTCGATGAACTGAACATCGCCCTCAAGCACGGCTACCTCGACCTTGACCAGGTGCTGTCCGACATCCAGGCCCGCCCACCGATGCAGCATGTGATCGTCACTGGCCGTGCCGCGAAACCCGAGATGATCGAGCTGGCCGACACCGTGACCGAGATGGGCATGCTCAAGCACGCCTTCCAGGCCGGCATCCGCGCACAGAAGGGCGTGGAACTGTGAGCCGACCGCGCCATTGCCCCGCCGTGCTGATCGCGGCACCGGCCTCTGGCCAGGGCAAGACCACCGTCACCGCCGCCCTGGCCCGCCTGCACCGCAACCTCGGGCGCAAGGTGCGGGTGTTCAAGTGCGGGCCCGACTTTCTCGACCCGATGATCCTCGAGCGGGCCAGCGGCGCGCCGGTGTACCAGCTCGACCTGTGGATGATCGGCGCCGAGGAAAGCCGCCGCCTGCTGTGGGAAGCCGCCGGCGAGGCCGACCTGATCCTGATCGAAGGGGTGATGGGGCTGTTCGACGGCACGCCGTCCAGCGCCGACCTGGCACGCCACTTCGGCGTGCCGGTGCTGGCGGTGATCGACGGCACGGCCATGGCCCAGACCTTCGGCGCCCTGGCCCTGGGCCTGGCACGCTACCAGGCGGACCTGCCATTTGCCGGTGTGTTGGCCAACCGGGTCGGCAGCCTGCGCCACGCGCAACTGCTGGAAGGTAGCCTGACCGAGGGCCTGCGCTGGTATGGCGGCTTGTCCCGCGAGCGCGGTATCGAGCTGCCCAGCCGCCACCTGGGGCTGGTCCAGGCCAGCGAACTGAACGACCTGGACGCGCGCCTGGATGCCGCTGCCGAGGCGCTTGGCGCCAGTTGCGATGCGGCCTTGCCGCCGCCAGTGACCTTTGCCGAACCCGAGCCGCAAACCAGTGCTGCCTCGTTGGCCGGTGTACGCATTGGCGTGGCGCGGGACGAGGCCTTCGCCTTCACCTATGGCGCCAACCTCGACCTGCTGCGCAACCTGGGCGCACAGCTGGAGTTCTTCTCGCCGCTGCATGACCGCGAACTGCCAGCAGTGGACAGCCTGTACCTGCCGGGCGGTTATCCCGAACTGCACCACCACGCCCTGGCCGGCAATGCGCCGATGAACGAGGCGATCCGTGCCCATCACGCCCAGGGCAAACCGTTGCTGGCCGAGTGCGGCGGCATGCTGTATCTGCTCGATGCCCTGACCGACGTGGCCGGCGAGCGTGCCGAGCTGCTCGGCCTGCTGCCGGGCGAAGCGACCATGCAGAAGCGCCTGGCTGCCCTGGCCTTGCAAGCAGTGGAACTACCGGAAGGCACCCTTCGCGGGCACACCTATCACCATTCGCTGACCACTACCGCACTGGAGCCGATCGCCCGTGGCCTGAGCCCCAATGGCGGGCGTGGCAACGAAGCGGTGTACCGCCTGGGTCGGCTGACGGCTTCCTACGTGCACTTCTACTTCCCCTCCAACCCGGATGCGGCGGCGGCGCTGTTGCGACCATGAGCGAACACGCCTACAGCGACGCCGAGCGCGCCGCGATCTACCGGGCCATCGGCGAGCGCCGTGACATGCGCCATTTCGCCGGTGGCGAGGTAGCCCCGGAACTGCTGGGCCGCCTGTTGGCTGCCGCGCACCAGGCGCCCAGCGTCGGGCTGATGCAGCCCTGGCGTTTCATCCGCATCACCCAGCGAGACCTGCGTGCGCGCATCCAGGCCTTGGTGGAAGCAGAGCGGGTGCGTACCGCCGAAGCCTTGGGCGAACGCTCCGACGCCTTCATGAAGCTGAAGGTGGAAGGCATCAACGACTGCGCCGAGTTGCTGGTGGCCGCCCTGATGGACAATCGCGAGCCGCATATCTTCGGCCGCCGCACCCTGCCGGAAATGGACCTGGCCTCGCTGGCCTGCGCCATCCAGAACCTGTGGCTGGCAGCCCGTGGCGAAGGCCTGGGCATGGGCTGGGTGTCGCTGTTCGACCCGCAGGCGCTGGCGGCGCTGCTGGGCATGCCGGCCGGGGCCAAGCCGGTCGCGGTGCTGTGCCTGGGGCCGGTGACCGAGTTCTACCCGGCACCGATGCTGGTGCTGGAAAACTGGGCCGAGGAACGGCCCTTGAGTGAAATGCTCTTTGAGAACCAATGGGGAGAGCGCCAATGAGCGTGGCCTTGCTGACTGTGGCCGGGGTGGCCCTGGATGCCTTGCTGGGCGAACCGCAGCGGCGCCATCCGCTGGTAGCCTTCGGCAACATGGCCGGTAACCTCGAGCGCCGCCTGAATGCCGGTGGGCGCGGCTGGCGCAGCCACGGGGTGAGCGCATGGTTCCTGGCCGTGGTGCCGCTTACCCTGGTGGCACTGATCCTCTCCTGGCTGCCGTATATCGGCTGGCTGGTCGACGTGCTGGCGCTGTACTGCGCCGTCGGGCTGCGCAGCCTGGGCGAACACGTGTTGCCGGTAGCCAGTGCCTTGCGCCAGGGTGACCTGCAAGAAGCGCGGCGCCGCGTGGGCTACCTGGTCAGCCGCGAAACCCGCGAACTGGACGAACCTGCGGTGGCCCGGGCGGCCACCGAGTCGGTGCTGGAGAATGGCAGCGATGCGGTATTCGCCGCGCTGTTCTGGTTCGTGGTCGCCGGCGCGCCGGGCGTGGTGCTGTACCGCCTGAGCAACACCCTGGACGCCATGTGGGGCTACCGCAACGAGCGCTTCGAACGCTTCGGCTGGTGCGCGGCGCGCGTCGACGATGTGCTCAACTATATTCCCGCCAGGCTGGTGGCGTTGACCTACGCGCTGCTGGGCAAGACGCGCCTGGCCCTGGCCTGCTGGCGCAAGCAGGGCCCGCTGTGGGACAGCCCCAATGCCGGGCCGGTGATGGCCGCCGGTGCTGGTGCGTTAGGTGTGGAACTCGGTGGCCCGGCGGTGTACCACGGCGAGCTGCATGAGCGGCCACGCCTGGGTGACGGGCCAATGGCCGACGCGGACGCCATCGAGCGCGGCTGGGGCCTGGTGCAGCGCGGCGTATGGCTGTGGCTGCTGGTGATCTGCCTGGGGGCCTATATCAATGCTTGAACACGGAGGCCGCCTGCTGCGGGCGGTACGGCAATACGGCATTGCTCGCGAGCAGTGGCTCGACTTGTCCAGCGGCATTGCGCCATGGCCTTTCCCGATTCCACCGATTCCCGTGGAGGCCTGGGCGCGCCTGCCGGAGACCGAGGACGGCCTGGAGGACGCCGCGCGTGCGTATTACGGCGCCCGCCAATTGCTGGCGGTGGCCGGTTCCCAGGCCGCGATCCAGGCATTGCCGCTGCTGCGCGCAGCCGGCCGGGTAGGGGTGTTGACGCCATGCTATGCCGAGCACCCATACGCCTGGCAACGGGCGGGGCACCAGTTGCTTGAGCTGGACGAAGCACAGGTCGAGGCGACGCTCGACAGCCTCGACGTACTGGTGCTGGTCAACCCCAACAACCCCACCGGCCGCCGGGTGCCGCGTGAACGCCTGCTGGATTGGCATACGCGCCTGGCCGCCCGCGGTGGTTGGCTGCTGGTCGACGAAGCGTTCATGGACAACACCCCGGCGCAAAGCGTGATCGATTGTGCCGAGCGCCCGGGGCTGATCGTGCTGCGCTCGTTCGGCAAGTTCTTCGGCCTGGCCGGCGTGCGCCTGGGGTTCGTTGCCGCCGAACGCAGCCTGCTGCTGCGCCTGGCCGAGTTGCTTGGGCCGTGGACCGTCAATGGCCCGACCCGGGTGCTGGCCCAGGCCAGCCTGGCCGACCACGCCGCCCAGCGTGTGCAGGTCGAACGCTGCGCTGCCGCCAGCCAGCGGCTGGCTATGCTGTTGCGCAGTGCCGGCCTGGTGCCCAGCGGTGGTTGCGACCTGTTCCAGTACGTACGCAGCGAGCACGCTGCGCAACTGCATGACTTTCTTGCCCGCCGCGGCATCCTGGTGCGGCTGTTCGAGCACCCGCCGGCGGTACGCCTTGGGCTGCCTGCCCATGCGGCGGACGAACAGCGCCTGGCCCAGGCCCTGGCGGCCTATCAGAAGGAAACGGCATGACCACCCTCATGGTGCAAGGCACCACCTCCGACGCCGGCAAGAGCACGCTGGTGACCGCACTGTGCCGCTGGCTGTTGCGCCAGGGCGTCGGCGTGGTGCCGTTCAAGCCGCAGAACATGGCGCTGAACAGCGCGGTGACCGCCGACGGCGGTGAAATCGGCCGGGCCCAGGCAGTGCAGGCCCAGGCCTGCCGGCTGCAACCGCACACCGACATGAATCCGGTGCTGCTCAAGCCCAACAGCGACACTGGGGCCCAGGTGATCATCCATGGCCGTGCCGTCACCAGCATGAACGCGGTGGCCTACCACGACTACAAGGCCATCGCCATGCAGGCGGTGCTGGCCTCGCACCAGCGCCTGAGCGCCGCCTGGCCGGTGGTCATGGTCGAAGGCGCGGGCTCGCCGGCGGAGATCAACCTGCGTGCCGGTGACATCGCCAACATGGGCTTTGCCGAAGCGGTGGACTGCCCGGTGATCCTGGTTGCCGACATCAATCGTGGTGGTGTGTTCGCCCATCTGGTCGGCACCCTGGAACTGCTGTCGCCCAGTGAGCAGGCGCGGGTAAAGGGCTTTGTCATCAACCGCTTCCGCGGCGACATCGCCTTGCTGCAGCCGGGGCTGGACTGGCTGGAGCAGCGCACCGGCAAACCGGTACTGGGCGTGCTGCCGTATGTTAACGACCTGCATCTGGAAGCCGAAGACGGCATCGACGCACGCCAGGGGGCAAAGGCCGAGCGCGTGCTCAAGGTGATCGTCCCGGTGCTGCCGCGTATCAGCAACCACACAGACTTTGACCCACTGCGCCTGCACCCCCAGGTGGACCTGCAGTTCATCGGCCCGGGCCAGCCGATCCCGGCCGCCGACCTGATCATCCTGCCGGGTTCCAAGAGTGTGCGCGGCGACCTGGCGCAACTGCGTGAGCGCGGTTGGGACAAGGCCATCGACCGGCACCTGCGCTATGGCGGCAAGCTGATCGGGATCTGCGGTGGCCTGCAGATGCTGGGCCGCGAAGTGCATGACCCGCTTGGTCTCGAAGGGGCCGCTGGCTCCAGCCCGGGGCTTGGCCTGCTCGATTACGCCACGGTGCTCGAAGCCGAGAAGCAACTGCGCAACGTTGCCGGCACGCTGAACCTGGAGGCAGTCCCGGTTGCCGGTTATGAAATTCATGCCGGCGTCACCACGGGGCCTGCCCTGGAGCAGCCAGCCGTGCAACTTGCCGATGGCCGTTGCGATGGTGCTGTCAGCGCTGATGGCCAGATACTTGCCACCTACCTGCACGGCCTGTTCGAAGGCAGCCAGTCGTGCGCGGCGCTGCTGCGCTGGGCTGGGCTGGATGATGTGCAGGCCGTCGATTACCAGGCCCTGCGCGAACGCGATATCGAGCGCCTGGCCGACCTGGTGGAAAAGCACCTGGACACCGCGCGCCTGCGCCAGCTCTGTGGGGTGGCCTGACATGCTCAACCTGATCCTCGGTGGCGCCCGCTCGGGCAAGAGCCGCCTGGCCGAACAGCTGGCCAGCGCCAGTGGCCTGCCGGTGACCTATATCGCCACCAGCCAGCCGCTGGATGGTGAAATGAACCAACGCGTGCTGCTGCACCGCCAGCGTCGCCCTAATGACTGGGGGCTGATCGAAGAACCCCTGGCCCTGGCCTCGGTACTGCGCGCCGAAGCGGCCGAAGGGCGCTGCCTGCTGGTGGATTGCCTGACCCTGTGGCTGACCAACCTGCTGATGCTCGAAGACGACCAGCGCCTGGCCGAGGAGCGTGATGCGCTGCTGGCCTGCCTGGAACAGTTGCCGGGCACGGTCATTCTGGTCAGTAACGAAACCGGCCTGGGCGTCGTGCCCATGGGCGAGCTGACCCGGCGCTATGTCGACCTGGCCGGCTGGCTGCACCAGGCCGTGGCCGAACGCTGTCAGCGCGTGGTGCTGACCGTGGCCGGCCTGCCCCTAATGCTCAAAGGACCTGCACTATGACCCAAGCCTGGTGGCGTGACGCCTGCCAACCCCTCGACAACGCCGCCATGGACCAGGCCCGCGCCCGTCAGCAGCAGCTGACCAAACCTGCCGGTTCGCTCGGCCAACTGGAAGGTTTGGCCATTCAGCTGGCCGGCCTGCAGGGGTGTGAACGGCCGACCTTGGATAACGCCGCAATCAGCATTTTTGCCGGTGACCACGGTGTGGTCGAGGAAGGTATCTCGGCCTACCCGCAAGCGGTGACCGGGCAGATGCTGCGCAACTTCGTCGGTGGTGGCGCGGCAATCAGCGTGCTGGCGCGCCAGCTGCAGGCAAGCCTGGAAGTGGTCGACCTGGGCACCATCGACCCGCACCTGGAACTGCCTGGCGTGCGCCATCTGCGCCTGGGCGCTGGTACCGCCAACTTCGCCCGCCAGCCAGCAATGACCGAGAGCCAACTGCAGGCCGCACTGCAGGCTGGTCGCGATAGTGCCCTGCGCGCCGCCGAACAGGGCGCGCAGCTGTTCATCGGTGGCGAGATGGGTATTGGCAACACCTCGGCTGCCGCTGCCTTGGCTAGCGTCCTGCTGGGCTGCCCGCCGGCTGAGTTGAGTGGCCCGGGTACCGGCCTGGACCACGCCGGGGTGCGGCACAAGGCCGAGGTCATCGAACGGGCGCTGAGCCTGCATGGCCTGAGCGCCAACGATCCATTGCAGGCACTGGGTTGTGTCGGTGGTTTCGAGATCGCGGCCCTGGCCGGTGCCTACATCGGCTGTGCGCAGGCGGGTATCGCGGTGCTGGTAGACGGCTTCATCTGCAGTGTCGCCGCGCTGCTGGCGGTGCGCCTCAACCCGCAGTGCCGGGCCTGGTTGCTGTTCGCCCACCAAGGCGCAGAACCCGGGCACAAAGCCTTGCTCGACGCGTTGCAGGCCGAGCCGTTGCTGGCCCTGGGCCTGCGCCTGGGCGAGGGCAGTGGGGCTGCCCTGGCCGTACCGCTGTTGCGCCTGGCCTGTGCGCTGCACGGGCAGATGGCGACCTTCGCCGAGGCTGCGGTGGCGGACCGCCCGGCATGATCCTCGACCTGCTGCGCCATGGCGAAACGGAACAGGGCGGCCTGCGTGGCAGCCTTGATGATGCCTTGACCGACAAGGGCTGGGCGCAGATGCGTGGCGCCGTGGCCGAAGCCGGCCCGTGGGAGGTGCTGGTCAGTTCGCCGCTGCAGCGCTGTGCGCGTTTTGCCGAGGAACTGGGCGAGCGGCTGAACCTGCCGATACAGCGCGAAGCGGCGTTGCAGGAGCTGCATTTTGGCGACTGGGAAGGCCGTAGTGCGGCGCAGATCATGGAAGACCAGGCGGACGCGCTGGGGCGCTTCTGGGCGGACCCTTACGCGTTTACACCGCCCAATGGCGAGCCGGTCGAGGCGTTCGCCGAGCGTGTGCTGGCGGCTGTCGAGCGCCTGAGCCATCAGCATGCTGGCAAGCGTGTGCTGCTGGTCACCCATGGCGGCGTGATGCGGTTGCTGCTGGCCCGTGCCCGTGGTTTGCCGAGGGCGCAGTTGCTGCAGGTCGAAGTCGGCCACGCTGCGCTGATGCGATTGGTGCCGGGTGACGACGGCCAGTTGGTCGAGGGACGCTGAAATGTTGCCGTTGTGGATTGCCTTGCAGTTTCTCAGCAGCCTGCCGGTGAGTCTGCCGGGCATGCCGGCGCCGCGCGAGGTGGGGCGCTCGCTGCTCTGCTACCCGCTGGTCGGGTTGCTGTTCGGCCTGTTGCTGTGGCTGGCCAGCCACCTGCTGGAGGGCACGCCGACACCGCTGCACGCGGCCCTGCTGCTGACGTTGTGGGTGTTGCTCAGTGGCGCCTTGCATCTGGATGGCCTGGCGGACAGCGCCGACGCTTGGCTGGGTGGTTTCGGTGACCGCGAACGCACCCTGCTGATCATGAAAGACCCGCGTAGCGGGCCGATTGCCGTGGTGACCCTGGTGCTGGTGCTGTTGCTGAAGTTCTGCGCGTTGTGGGTGCTGGTCGAGCAGGGCATTGGCGCGCAGTTGCTACTGGCACCGTTGATCGGGCGGGCGGCGATGCTTGGGTTGTTCCTGAGTACGCCTTATGTACGGCAGGGTGGTTTGGGGCAAGCGCTGGCCGAGCACCTGCCCCGGCATACGGCCGGCTGGGTGCTGCTGGGCTGTGTGCTTTTTTGCCTGGTCCTGGGCGGGTGGGTCGTGGTGCTGGCGTTGGCGGTGTTTGCCTGGTTGCGACAACTGATGTGCCGGCGCCTGGGCGGGACTACCGGCGATACCGCTGGTGCAATGCTGGAGTTGCTCGAACTGGCCGTGGTGCTGGGGTTGGCGTTGGGCCTCTGAGCCTTGCTCTGGACCCTGTAGGAGCAGCCTTGTGTCGCGAAAGGGCTGCAAAGCAGCCCCACGATTTCAGCGTTAGAGCATAAATTGCCGGGGCTGCTTTGCAGCCCTTTCGCGACACAAGGCCGCTCCTACAAGTGACCGCGCAAGCAGGATGTTTCTGTAGGGCGTTTCTGAGCCTAACGTGTCGGTAAATTCCTGAAAAACTCAGCGAGAACCGGCATCTTTTCACTGGCGTATGCTTGCCCCTCCCGCAAACTGTCGAGGAGTGTCGGCACCATGCGTCATGTCATTCTCGCTGCGTTTTTGCTGGCCATGGGGCCTGCTGCCATGGCAGCCGATCTCATGGCTTTCTGGAACACCCCCCGCCACGGTGGCAACAGCTTCAACCGGCTGCCGCCTGATCAAGCCTACTTCGACGCCTTGAGCGGTTATGGCGCGACCTGGGTGCGGCTGTCCTACGACAAATGGCAGCCGGCGGAACGCGACTTCCTCCTCGGCGATGCCGATGCCTACCAAGGCCTGCCTGCGGCTGACCTGGCCAAGCTGCGAGCCACCCTCGACCGCGCCCATCAGGCCGGCCTCAAGGTGGTCATCGCACCGCTCTCGCTACCCGGCATGCGCTGGTCGCAAAACAACCAGGGCCAGTTCGACGACCGCCTCTGGCAGGACAAACGCTACTGGTTGCAGGCTGAGGCCTTCTGGCGGGATCTGGCCCGTGAGCTGAAAGGTCACCCGGCCATCGCAGCCTACAACCTGATCAACGAGCCTGCGCCGGAGAAACAAGGTGGCCTGGCCGAGCATGCCGACCCTGGGCAAATGCAGCAGTGGTATGCACGGCAGCAGGGCAGTGCGCGTGATCTGCCGGCCCTGTATCGGCAGTTGATAGCGGCCATTCGCGAGGAGGACGCGGACACGCCGGTCATGCTCGATGCCGGCTGGTTCGCCGCCGCCGACGCCTTCGGTTACTGGCCGGCACCTCTGGAAGACCAGCGAGTGCTGTACAGCGTGCACATGTACGAACCCTATCTGGTGACCAGTGCACCGAACATGACGCGCAAGCAACCCATCGCCTATCCCGGCCCGGCACCGTTCGCGGGGCAGACGCAGCAGTGGGATGGCCAGCGTGTGGCGCAATACCTGCGCCAGCCGCTGGACTGGGCCGCGGCCATGAACGTGCCTCGCTCGCGGTTGGTGGTGGGCGAGTTCGGCTGTATGCGCAGGCTGCCGGGCTGCCGGCAATACCTGGAAGACGTGCTCAGCGTGCTGGATCGCCACCGGTTGCACTGGGCCTTCTACAGCTTCCGGGAAGATAACTGGGACGGCATGGACTACGAACTGGGCTCGGCCAAGGTGCCGTGGCGCTATTGGCAGGCAATCGAGCAGGGCGCTCCAGACCCGCTGGTGCGCAAGGCTACAGTAGAGTTCGAGCCGATTCGCCGGCGCTTGAACCGGGTTAAGTAATTGGGGGCCGCTTTGCGGCCCATCGCCGGCAAGCCAGTTCCCACAGGTACAGCGTTGCTCTCGAGGTTGTCGCTGTACCTGTGGGAGCTGGCTTGCCGGCGATGGGCTGCGTAGCAGCCCCATTAACGCTATCTGACAGGCATCAGGGCTGAGGGGCGTCGGTAATCGTGAAATCTCTTGCAACACACATGACGCGGGTATATACACGTATCCATGTTGACCAGTGAATGCATCTGCACCCATCTGCGTCGTGCTGCCCGTGGGGTGAGCCGGCATTACGACGAGGCCCTTGCCGGCTTCGGGGTCAATGTCGCCCAGTTTTCCCTGTTGCGTCATCTGCAGCGCCTCGATCGCCCCAGTATCACCACCCTGGCGGAGGCCATGGGCCTGGAACGTAGTACCCTGGGCCGCAACCTGCGGGTGCTGGAGGCTGAAGGGCTGGTGGCCTTGGCCGATGGTGACGATCAGCGCAACCGCGTGGTGCTGCTGACCGAGGCCGGTACCCAGCTGCTGCGCACTGCCCATCCGGCCTGGGAACAGGCTCAGGCCGAACTGGTGGAGCGGCTGGGGGCAGGGCAGCGGGATGAACTGGTGCGTTTGCTGAACCAGCTGGCTTGATTTGATACGACTATAAGCGGGTATATACCCGTAAAACCTTGCGATGTGCTGGAGATAACGACAATGACTTCGGTGTGGCGAACCAGCGGGTGGGTATTGGTGGGGGCAGCGCTGATCCTGGCGCTATCCCTGGGTGTACGGCACGGCTTTGGCCTGTTCCTGGCGCCTATGAGCGCCGACTTCGGCTGGGGGCGTGAGGTGTTCGCCTTCGCCATTGCCTTGCAGAACCTGATCTGGGGGTTGGCGCAACCGTTCGCCGGCGCCCTGGCCGACCGCATGGGCGCGGCGCGGGTGGTGATCATTGGCGGTATTCTCTACGCTGCCGGGTTGGTGCTGATGGGCATGGCCGACTCGGCCTGGTCGTTGTCGCTGAGTGCCGGCTTGCTGATCGGCATCGGCCTGTCCGGCACCTCGTTCTCGGTCATCCTCGGCGTGGTCGGGCGTGCCGTGCCGGCGGAGAAGCGCAGCATGGCCATGGGCATTGCCAGCGCTGCCGGTTCTTTCGGCCAGTTCGCCATGTTGCCGGGCACCCTCGGCCTGATCCAGTGGCTGGGCTGGTCCGCAGCGTTGCTGGTACTGGGCCTGATGGTGGCGCTGATCGTGCCCTTCGTCGGCCTGCTGCGCGACCGGCCGCTGCCCACCCATGGTGCCGAACAGACCCTGGGTCAGGCCTTGCGCGAGGCGTGCTCGCACTCCGGCTTCTGGTTGCTGGCGCTGGGCTTTTTCGTTTGTGGTTTCCAGGTGGTGTTCATTGGCGTGCACCTGCCGGCCTACCTGGTCGACCAGCACCTGGCCGCGACCACCGGCACAACGGTGCTGGCGCTGGTAGGCCTGTTCAATATCGTCGGTACCTTCACCGCTGGCTGGCTGGGCGGGCGCATGTCCAAGCCGCGCCTGCTGACCGGGCTGTACCTGCTGCGTGCGGTAGTGATCGTGCTGTTCCTCTGGGCGCCGGTGACTGAAGTCAGCGCTTACCTGTTCGGCATCGCCATGGGCCTGCTGTGGTTGTCCACGGTGCCGTTGACCAACGGCACGGTGGCCACTGTGTTCGGCGTGCGCAACCTGTCCATGCTTGGCGGTATCGTCTTCCTGTTCCACCAGCTGGGCGCCTTCCTGGGCGGCTGGTTGGGCGGGGTGGTGTATGACCGCACCGGCAGCTACGACCTGGTCTGGCAGATTTCCATCCTGCTCAGCCTGCTGGCTGCCGCCCTCAACTGGCCCGTGCGCGAACGCCCGGTCGCCCGCCTGCAGGCCCAGGCCGCATGAACCGCTACCTGGCTCGAGGGCTACTGGCCGTCGCCGCCCTGTTGCTGTTGGCGCTGGTGTGGTGGGGCTGGCACAAGGGTGGGATGGCGCTGATGCAGCTGGGCATGAGTGTTTGTTAGGCGCTACCCTGCAAGTTCAGGGATTGTCTTGCGGGAGAAACGAGTCATGCGTGCACATTGGTTGATGGTGCCGGTGCTGGCCCTGCTTGCCGGCGCATCGAGCTGGGCTGCCGATTGCCCGGCGTTGTTGCAGGGTAGCCTGCCAGAGTTGCGGGGCAAGGGGCAGGTGGACCTGTGCCAGCGCTTTGCCGGCAAGCCGCTGGTGGTGGTCAACACGGCCAGTTACTGCGGTTTTGCGCCGCAGTTCGAGGGGCTTGAGGCGGCATACAAGGAATATCACGAGCAAGGCCTGGAAATGCTTGGCGTGCCGTCCAATGACTTCAAGCAGGAGGACGCCGATAGCGAAAAGACTGCCAAGGTTTGTTATGCCAACTATGGCGTCACCTTTACCATGACCAAGACACAGGCGGTTCGGGGCGCGGATGCGATACCGCTGTTCGCGGAACTGGCCAGCCAGAGCAGTGCGCCGAAGTGGAATTTCTACAAGTACGTGGTAGACCGCAAGGGCAAGGTGATTGGTAACTTTTCCAGCCTGACCAAGCCGGATGATCCAGCGTTCCGGGCAGCCATCGAAAAGGCCATTGCCTCCCAGCCATAACCTGGCTGCTCTTGCTCTTGCTCCTGCTCCTGCTCCTGCTTCGGCTTTTGCTTCTAAGCGCGCGATAGTTCAGGCGCCGCCGATTGCGACTTCAGGAGGCCGAGCGAAGGGACTGCGGAGGGAGGTGACGGGCATGGATGCCCGTCAAGCGCTGAGGCCCCATG
>NZ_NEJY01000040.1:0-16999 GCF_002113255.1 Pseudomonas sp. B14(2017) | reverse complement strand
TATCTAACTCATTGAATCTCAAGGAGTTTGTCGTTCCGGCGTCGCTGGAAGTGGGGCGCATTATAAGGGGATTCGAAACCCCGTCAACCCTTAATTTCACGAAACTTCAATATCGCTGAAAAAACAAAGCGGGGAGGCCTGTCGACCTCCCCGCTTCTGCTCATCCCTTACAAACTAGGGAAGGCAAACTGCGAAGCCTCATGGCTGGCACGCTGCGGCCAGCGCTGGGTGATCGCCTTGCGACGGGTATAGAAGCGCACACCGTCCGGGCCATAGGCATGCAGGTCACCGAACAGCGAGCGCTTCCAGCCACCAAAGCTGTGGTAGGCCACCGGCACCGGCAGCGGTACGTTCACACCGACCATGCCCACTTCGATCTCGTCGCAGAACAGGCGCGCCGCTTCACCGTCACGGGTGAAGATGCAGGTGCCGTTGCCATACTCGTGATCGTTGATCAGTTGCATGGCCTGCTCCAGGCTGTTCACACGCACTACGCACAGCACCGGGCCGAAGATCTCTTCCTTATAGATGCGCATCTCCGGGGTCACCTTGTCGAACAGGGTGCCACCGACGAAATAGCCATCCTCATTACCGGCCACACGGAAACCACGGCCATCCACCACCAGCTTGGCGCCAGCAGCAACACCGTCATCGATGTAACCCACCACCTTGTCACGGGCAGCAGCCGTCACCAGCGGGCCCATGTCCAGGCCGCACGAGGTGCCGGCACCAATCTTCAGGGCCTTGATCTGCGGTTCCAGCTTGGCAATCAGGGCGTCCGCCACCTGGTCACCCACGCACACCGCCACCGAAATGGCCATGCAACGCTCGCCGCACGAACCATAGGCAGCACCCATCAGTGCGCTCACGGCATTGTCCAGGTCGGCATCCGGCATCAGCACCGCGTGGTTCTTCGCACCACCCAGGGCCTGCACACGCTTGCCGCGCTTGGTGCCTTCAGCGTAGATGTACTCGGCGATCGGAGTCGAACCGACGAAGCTCAGGGCCTTCACTTCCGGCGCTTCGATCAGCGCATCCACCGCTTCCTTGTCGCCGTGCACCACGTTGAGGATGCCCTTCGGCAAGCCGGCTTCCAGCAGCAGCTGGGCGATGAACAGGGTCGAGCTCGGGTCGCGCTCGGAAGGCTTGAGGATGAAGGCGTTGCCGCAGGCGATAGCCAGTGGGTACATCCACAGCGGCACCATGGCCGGGAAGTTGAACGGGGTGATACCGGCAACCACGCCCAGTGGCTGGAAGTCGGACCAGGCATCGATGTTCGGGCCGACGTTGCGGCTGTACTCGCCTTTCAGCACTTCCGGCGCGGCGCAGGCGAACTCGACGTTCTCGATACCACGCTTCAGTTCACCGGCAGCATCTTCCAGGGTCTTGCCGTGCTCTTCGCTGATCATCTGCGAGATACGCGCTTCGTTCTGCTCCAGCAGTTGCTTGAAGCGGAACATCACCTGGGCGCGCTTGGCCGGTGGGGTGTTGCGCCAGGCTGGGAAGGCAGCCTTGGCCGAGTCGATCGCTTCCTGCACGGTCGCGCGGCTGGCCAGCTCGACCTTGCGCACGGCCTGGCCGGTGGACGGGTTGAAGACATCGGCGGTGCGCTCACCCTTGGTAACCAGTTCGCCGTGGATCAGGTGCTGAACAATGCTCATGCAAAACTCCAGATAAAGAAGGTTGAGGCAGGCGCGCGATGTGTTCACGCGCCTGGCATCAGAATCGGAAAGATCAGTCGATCAGGTTCAGGGTTTCGCCCACTGCGTCGAACAGGCGGTCCAGTTCCTGCGGCGTGGTGTTGAAGGTTGGGCCGAACTGCAGGGTGTCGCCACCGAAGCGTACATAGAAGCCTGCCTTCCACAGTTTCATCGCCGCTTCGTACGGACGCACGATGGCATCACCGTCGCGGGCAGCGATCTGTATCGCGCCGGCCAGGCCGTAGTTGCGGATATCGACGATGTTCTTGGTGCCCTTCACGCCATGCAGCAGCTTCTCGAAGTGCGGCGCCAGCTCGGCGGCGGCCTGCACCAGGTTTTCCTTCTGCAGCAGGTCCAGCGCGGCGATACCGGCGGCGCAGGCTACCGGGTGGGCCGAGTAGGTGTAGCCGTGCGGGAATTCCACGGCGTACTCCGGGGTCGGCTGGTTCATGAAGGTCTGGTAGATCTCGCTGTTGGCGATCACCGCGCCCATCGGGATGGCGCCGTTGGTCACCTGCTTGGCGATGCACATCAGGTCCGGGGTGACGCCGAAGGCTTCGGAGCCGGTCATCGCGCCCATGCGGCCGAAGCCGGTGATCACTTCGTCGAAGATCAGCAGGATGTTGTGCTGGGTGCAGATTTCACGCAGGCGCTTCAGGTAACCCTTCGGCGGCGGCAGTACACCAGCCGAACCTGCCAGCGGCTCGACGATCACAGCAGCGATGTTGGAGGCGTCGTGCAGCTCGATCAGCTTGAGCATCTCGTCAGCCAGGGCGATACCACCCTCTTCCGGCATGCCTTTGGAGAAGGCGTTCACCGGCAGCACGGTGTGAGGCAGGTGGTCGACATCCAGCAGCTGACCGAACAGCTTGCGGTTACCGTTGACACCACCGAGGCTGGTACCGGCGATGTTCACGCCGTGGTAGCCACGGGCACGGCCGATGATCTTGGTCTTGGTCGCCTGGCCTTTCAGGCGCCAGTAGGCACGCACCATCTTCAGCGCGGTGTCGGCACACTCGGAACCGGAGTTGGTATAGAACACATGGTTCAGGTCGCCCGGGGTCAGCTCGGTGATCTTCTCGGCCAGCTGGAACGACAGCGGGTGGCCGAACTGGAAGGCCGGGGAGTAGTCCAGGGTGCCGATCTGGCGAGCCACCGCCTCGGTGATTTCCTTGCGGGTGTGCCCGGCGCCGCAGGTCCACAAGCCGGACAGGGCATCGAAGATCTTGCGCCCCTGGTCGTCGACCAGGTAGCTGCCTTCGGCCGCCACGATCAGGCGCGGGTCGCGCTGGAAGTTGCGGTTGGCGGTGTAGGGCATCCAGTGGGCATCCAGCTTGAGCTGGCTGGCGATACCGGCGGTAGCGGTTTCGGGCATGTTCATCGGCGGTTCCTCGGAAGACGATTAGGCAACGATGGATGTTGTTGCAGCTAAATTGGCACGGCGATAAAGTCTGAAAAAGCCAACATTTCTAATCTTCAGACAGGCCCTGACTAAACTAATGAGCCGACGCCCCGATCCACTCGCCCAAGTCAGCGATTTCGACATCCGCCTGCTGAAGATCTACCGCAGTGTCGTGGAGTGCGGTGGCTTCTCGGCCGCGGAAAACGTGCTGGGCATTGGCCGTTCGGCCATCAGCCAGCAGATGAACGACCTCGAGCAACGCCTGGGCCTGCGCCTGTGCCAACGCGGCCGCGCCGGGTTCTCGCTGACCGAGGAAGGCCGCGAGGTCTACCATTCGGCGCTGCAGCTGCTCAGCGCCCTGGAAAGCTTCCGCACCGAGGTCAACGGCCTGCACCAGCATTTGCGTGGCGAGCTGAACATTGGCCTGACCGACAACCTGGTGACCTTGCCGCACATGCGCATTACCCATGCCTTGGCCGAGCTCAAGGACCGCGGCCCCGATGTGCGCATCCAGATCCGCATGATCGCGCCCAGCCAGGTCGAGCATGGCGTGCTCGATGGCAGCCTGCATGTCGGTGTGGTGCCACAGACCAGCCCGCTGTCGGGCCTCGAGTACCAGCCGTTGTACAGCGAGCGCTCGCTGCTGTACTGCGCGGTCGGCCACCCGCTGTTCTATGCCGATGACCAGCAGATCGACGACGACCGCCTCAACAGCCAGGAAGCCATCACTCCCACCTTCCGCCTGCCGGCCGAAATCCAGGCGCATTACCAGGCGCTGAACTGCACGGCCAGTGCTTCGGACCGCGAAGGCATGGCGTTTCTCATCCTTACCGGTCGCTACATCGGCTACCTGCCAGACCACTACGCCACGTTCTGGGTGCAGCAAGGCCGCTTGCGTGCCCTCAAGCCCCGGCAACGCTTCTATGACCTGAGCCTGAGCTGGGTAACGCGCAAGGGACGGCGGCCGAACCTGGTGTTGGAAAGCTTCCTCGAAAGCCTGGCTGCGACACGCTGATGCCAGTCTGTGCCGCAAACGCTTGTCACTTCGGCACAGGCAGGTAATCTTGTCCGACAGCCGCAGCCACTGACCCGTACGGAATCGTCCATGACCCTAGAAGTCCCTGCGCATCGCCTCTCCGCCTCGGGCAAGCCCGCGGGCCGCATCCGCCAGAAGAACGAACAGGCCATTATCCAGGCCGCCGAAGACGAGTTTGCCCGCCATGGTTTCAAGGGCACCAGCATGAACACCATCGCCCTCAAGGCGGGGTTGCCCAAGGCCAACCTGCATTACTACTTCACCAACAAGCTGGGCCTGTACATTGCCGTGCTCAGCAACATCATCGAGTTGTGGGACAGCACCTTCAACGCCTTGAGCGTCGACGACGACCCGGGCGAAGCGCTGAGCCAGTACATCCGCACCAAGATGGAGTTCTCCCGGCGCAACCCGCAAGCCTCGCGGATTTTCGCCATGGAGGTGATCAGCGGCGGCACCTGCCTGAGCGAGTACTTCAGTGCCGACTACCGCGAATGGTTCCGCGGCCGCGCCGCGGTGTTCCAGGCCTGGATCGAAGCCGGCAAGATGGACCCGGTCGACCCGGTGCACCTGATCTTCCTGCTGTGGGGCAGCACCCAGCACTACGCCGACTTCGCCACCCAGATCTGCCAGGTCACCGGCCGCAGCCGCCTGACCAAGCAAGACATGGAAGACGCGAGCAACAATCTTATCCATATCATTCTGAAGGGCTGCGGCATCAAGCCGGCTGCCTGATCGTCATTTATGCCTTCTACCCTGCTCGACCTCTGCGAATACCGCGAGGAAATCCGCAAAAGCCGCTTCATCACCCTTGCCGGGCCGATCAGCAGTGCCGCCGACGCGATGAGTTTCATCGAACGCCACAGCGACCTGGCCGCCACCCACAACTGCTGGGCCTGGAAGCTTGGCGCCCAGTACCGCAGCAGCGATGACGGCGAACCTGGCGGTACCGCGGGGCGGCCAATCCTCGCGGCCATCGAAGCGCAGGACTGCGACCAGGTGGTAGTGCTGGTGATCCGCTGGTACGGCGGTATCCAGCTGGGCACCGGCGGCCTGGCCAGGGCCTATGGCGGCGGTGCCAACAAGTGCCTGCAACAGGCACCCAAGCGGCTGCTGGTGCAGCGCAGCGAATTCACCTGCAGTTGCAGTTTCAGCGAACTGGCGCTGGTGAAGCTGCGCCTGGCTGAGGTTGACGGCCTGGTCCTGGATGAGCAGTTCACCGCCAATGGCGTGGACCTGTTGATTGCACTGGGTGATGCCCACCTGGCGCCACTGCAGCAGCAGTTGGCCGACCTGAGCCGCGGGCGCATTCTGCTCGAAGCACGCTGAACATTGCCCACAACAACTGTGGGCCGGCCTGTGGATAAGCTTGGGGCACTCGCTTGCAGGCGGCATTACTCAAGGGTTGCAGAGCCCTGATCATATTTTGATCACCATTTGATGACAGCCGCAAACCGTTGATGCTCCTGACGTTATCCCCAGGCCCACAGCCTGCGTAGCCCTGCACAGCCATCTGTGCTTGCACACAATAACTGTGGACCAGCTTGTGGATAACCCGTGCGCCAACAAGCCGAAGGCCACGCCGCACAAGGGCCTGAGGCAACTGGTGATTTTTCGTACAACCTACGACAAGGCGCCCGGCACCACAGTGCATTATCCTCAATACCCTTCTTCGAACCGATCACGGAGCGCATCGACATGGCTAACGCAAAAACCGCACTTATCATCGGGGCCTCGCGCGGGCTGGGCCTGGGCCTGGTGCAACGCCTGCACGAAGACGGCTGGAACATCACCGCCACCGTGCGCAACCCGCAGCAGCCCGGCGCCCTCGCGGATGTATCCGGCGTGCGCATCGAACAGCTGGAAATGAACGACACGGCCCAGCTCGATGGCCTGAAGCAACGCTTGCAAGGCCAAGTGTTCGACTTGATATTCGTCAACGCCGGGGTCATGGGCCCCCTGCCGCAGGACCTGGAGGCGGTACAGAACAAGGACATCGGCGACCTGTTCATGACCAACGCCGTGGCGCCGATCCGCGTGGCCCGCCGCCTGGTCGGCCAGGTACGCGAAGGCAGCGGCGTGCTGGCCTTCATGAGCTCGATCCTGGGCAGCGTGACCATCCCCGATGGCGGCGAAATCTGCCTGTACAAGGCCAGCAAGGCGGCCCTGAACTCGATGATCAACAGCTTCGTCGTCGAGCAACAACGCCCTGACCTGTGCGTGCTGGCCATGCACCCGGGCTGGGTCAAAACCGACATGGGCGGTGAAAACGCCGAGATCGACGTGCTGACCAGCACCCGCGGCATGCTTGATCAGATCAAGGCGCAAAGCGGCAAGGGCGGGCTGCGCTTCATCAACTACAAGGGCGAACCCTTGGTCTGGTGATTCACCAGGTCGCAGCCTGGCCGTGCGCAATGCCCGGCCAGGCTCTGTAGAATGGCGGCAACCGTACCTGATCGAGATGACCCACCATGTATGACTGGTTGAACGCCCTGCCCAAGGCCGAACTGCACCTGCACCTGGAAGGCTCGCTGGAGCCCGAGCTGCTGTTCGCCCTGGCCGAGCGCAACAAGATCGCCCTGCCCTGGGCCGATGTGGAGACCTTGCGCGGTGCCTATGCCTTCAACAACCTGCAGGAGTTCCTCGACCTGTATTACCAGGGCGCCGACGTGCTGCGCACCGAGCAGGACTTCTACGACCTGACCTGGGCCTACCTGCAACGCTGCAAGGCGCAGAACGTGATCCACACCGAACCGTTCTTCGACCCACAGACCCACACCGACCGCGGCATCCCCTTCGAAGTGGTGCTCAACGGTATCAGCCAGGCGCTCAAGGACGGTCGCCAGCAACTGGGCATCAGCAGCGGCCTGATCCTCAGTTTCCTGCGCCACCTCAGCGAAGATGAGGCGCAAAAAACCCTCGACCAGGCCCTGCCGTTCCGCGATGCGTTCATCGCCGTTGGCCTGGACAGTTCGGAAATGGGCCACCCACCGAGCAAGTTCCAGCGCGTGTTCGACCGCGCCCGCAGTGAAGGCCTGGTCGCCGTTGCCCATGCCGGCGAGGAAGGCCCGCCCGAGTACATCTGGGAAGCCCTGGACCTGCTGAAGGTCAAGCGTATCGACCACGGCGTGCGCGCCATCGAGGACGAGCGCCTGATGCAGCGCATCATCGACGAGCAGATCCCGCTCACGGTGTGCCCGCTGTCGAACACCAAGCTGTGCGTGTTCGACCACATGAGCCAGCACAACATCCTCGACATGCTCGAGCGCGGCGTGAAGGTCACGGTCAACTCAGACGACCCGGCCTACTTCGGTGGCTATGTCACCGAAAACTTCCACGCCCTGCACACCCACCTGGGCATGACCGAAGACCAGGCCCGTCGCCTGGCCCAGAACAGCCTGGATGCCCGGCTGGCCTGAGTGACCTGACCGCGACATGACGGTGTCGCGGTCAACCGACCTGCAACGTCGGCACGCGGGCAATGCGATTGATCTGCTGGATACCCAACGCAGAGATATGCAATGCCCGCGAGTCTTCGGCCTCGCGCATCCAGCCAGATTGCAGGAACAGCCGGAACAAGGCCTGCCCCAGTACGCCACCCAGGTGCGGCCCCTGGTCGTTCCACTCGGTACAGCGGCAGATCACGCAGCCACGTTGCTGATGCGGCGCCAAGGCATCGATGTAGACCCCGACCAAAGCCAACTGCGTCCGCCCCTCCTCGCTTACCATCAGCTGTCGACCACTCCCCTCCAGCCAGCCGGCCACCACCAGACGGTGATACAGCTCGCCGGCCAGTTCCCCGCCCAGGTGATCGCCACAGCGACGCGCCCTGCGTATCGACATGGGCAGCGGTGATACCGGCGCCTTGGCCCGCTCCCCCCTGGCGCTCTCCAACTGGACACTGGCCAGCGCCTCCACCGCTGCCCCAACTTGCGGGGTGGCCAGCCGGAAGTAGCGCTTGCGCCCCCGCGCTTCGTGCCGGAGCAAACCGGCCGACGACAACAACGAAAGGTGAGCGCAGGCCGATGACGAGGTCAGGCCTGTCATTACCGCGAGCTCGTTGGCCAGCCGCGGCGTGCCATCGATCAATGCCCACAACATGGCACTGCGCTTGGGGTCGGCCATCAGGCTGGCAATCTGGCTGATACTGCTGGCTGCGTTCATGTCCCTGTAACTCCCTGCAAGTTCACTGTGTGGATGCGATGGCCACCCCTGGCAGGGAAGCGCCTCTCGCTGGCACTGGCCTGGTTCGCCAGTATAAGCCGCAAAAAACGCCATTCAGGCAGCGTTGCACAGTGACACCACCGGTAAAAAACCACTGGGTATGCCTACCCATGGCAAGCAGTGAAACAGTGCGTGAAAGCTGCCCGGACCGCGCGGGCAAGCAGCCCGGCACACATGGCAAGAGCACGGGAACGACGGGCGGAAAAAACACCGGATGCAACTTCGGACGCGGCCGACAACCAATTTCCACAAGTAGCGCATGCCAAAGCGAAGGTTCCACGTGCTTGCGGGCATTGCACCCCAAGCAGGAAAAAACATGTAGAAAACGTTCCTGCCGACCGTCAGTCAGGACACTGATTCAGGTCATGGCAGGCAGAAGGTGCAGCGCTACACTTCATCCGCTCTCCCCCTTTGGAGGTATGCCGCGATGAAAATTGTCGTCAGTGCGTCGAGCCGAAACCCCGCCTGCCCCTGGCAGGTCCAGCTCGATCAACACGTGGTCAGTTTCCGCAGCGAGGCCGAGGCGCGTGCCTTCGTCGCCACGTTGGAAACCCGCCTGCAGGCACCTCACCCGCTTATGCGGGAGCCTTGGCCGGCAAGCGTCGGGTCAGCAGCGCGACACTGACCACCAGCGCCCCGCACAGGCTGATCACCAGCGCCATCGGCACCGCACTGCCATCATGCAGCAGCCCGACCAGCGCCGCTGCGCCGGCGGCGACGCTGAACTGCAGGCAGCCCATCAGCGCCGAGGCACTGCCGGCCCGCGCGCCCTGCCCGCTCATGGCACAGGCAGAGGCGTTGGGGATGATGCAGCCGAGGCTGGAGATGCAGACGAACAGCGGTACCAGCAGTGGCCACAGCTGTGTTGGCCGCAGTGCCGCCACGCCCAGCAACGCCAGGCCCGCGACCAGGTACAACCACACCGCACGCGCCAGCAGGAACGCCGGCCCGCGCTTGGCCAGCAAGCGTGCATTCACCTGCGCCACCAGGATAAAGCCGGTGGCATTGGTGCCGAACAACCAGCCGTAATGCTCGGCCGGCACGCCGTAAAGCTTGATGAACACGAAAGGTGAACCGGCGATGTAGGCAAACATGCCGGCGATGGCGATACCACCGGTCAGGGCATGGCCGACGAACACCCGGTCAGCGAACAGGCGCAAGTACTGGCGCAAGGCGCCAGACAGCGGTTGCCGCGGTATGTGCTCGGGCAGGCTTTCCGGCAGGCCCAGGCTGACCGCCAGCAGGCAGCCGGCGCTGAACAGGCTCAGGGCGAGGAAGATCGATTGCCAGCCGGCCACGTTCACCAGCACCCCGCCCAGCATCGGTGCCAGGATCGGCGCCAGGCCCATGACCAGCATCAACTGCGAGAACACCTTGGCCGAGGCCACCGGGTCGCACTTGTCACTGACGATGGCCCGCGACAGCACCATCCCGGCGCAACCGCCCAACGCCTGGACGAAACGCGCCAGCACCAGGGTGTCGAGGTTGGGAGCATAGGCACAGGCCAGTGACGCCAGGGTGAACAGGGTCACCCCGAACATCAGTGGCTTGCGCCGGCCAAAGCGGTCAGCCACCGGCCCGTAGGCCAGTTGCCCGATGGACAGGCCAAGGAAGTAGGCGGCCAAGGTGGTCTGGACGTGTTTTTCATCGGTGGCGAACGCCTGCGCCATGGCCGGGAAGGCGGGCAGGTAGAAGTCGATCGCCAAGGGCCCGAACGCACTGAGTGCGCCCAGGATGAGCACCATTCGCAGGTTCATCAGGAATCCATAGCAGGCTAAGCAAGTGCTCGATTCTACCTGCTGTGGGCCCTATCGACATGAAAACATTTGCAACAAATCCAAGGGCTGCCGCGGTCCCTGTGGGAGCGGGCGTGCCCGCGAATCAGGCCGCGCGGTGGATGGCACCGGCGGTGCCGGTGTTCGCGGGCAAGTGTTCAGGCTACGTCGGCCTGATAACCCTCATCGCGAATGGCCGTGAGGATCTGCTCCCGCGCCAACTCGCTCTGCACCCGTACCTGCCTGGCCGCCAGGTCGACCTCCACCTTGGCCGCGGCATCCTGCTCCTGCACCGCCCGGGTCACGGCTTTCACGCAATGGCCGCAGGTCATGCCTTGTACATTGAACACTTGCATGGGGGTTACCTCCTTCAGGTTTTCCACGAGTCTCAAGCTTGCCATCGGGGCAAGGTCAAGATCTGCCGACAACAGCCGGGGTGGAAATCCGCGCGCGCGTCGGCCAAGCTGCGCCTTTGATGATCACGCAAGCAGGAGATTCTTCATGTTCAGGGCAGCATTGGGCGTCGTAGGGCTATTGAGCACGCTGGCTGCAGTGCCACCGGCCAGTGCCGAGGGCAACTCGGACTACAGCGTGCTGATCATTTCCCGGGAGCGCCTGGAAGTGGCCACCAGTTGCGAAATCGGCATCTACCTCAACGACCAGCTCTCCGGGCGCGTGTTCCAGGAGCAATCCACCTCGTTCAACCTGCCGCCCGGCCCGGTGGACGTGCGCCTGCGCCTGCTGCCCGGGCAAATGCCCGGCTGCGCCGCGGGTGTCGAGGACCAACGCAGCACACGACTGAACCTGCAGGCGGGCCAGATCAACAAATACCGCATCGCCATGGGGCAATATGGGCTGGAGTTGAAGCGAGCCGGCCTGGGCTATTGACCTTACCTGCGTGGCAAGGTTGATGCTGGAGGCCTGTCCAAGGAGGAGAGCCATGCCCGCATCCACCACATACGACCTGCCGATCTCCGGCATGACCTGCGCCAGCTGTGCCGGCCGGGTCGAGCGCGCCCTGCGCAAGGTCACCGGCGCTGAACAGGTCAGCGTCAACCTCGCCACCGAACAGGCCCGGGTCCAGGCCCCGGCCAACAGCCTGCCCGCGCTTGTCGACGCCGTACGCGAAGCCGGCTATGGCGTGCCCACCCGCACCGTCGAACTGCAGATTGGCGGCATGACCTGCGCCAGTTGCGTCGGCCGCGTAGAGCGCGCCCTCGGCAAGCTGCCGGGGGTTGAACAGGTCAGCGTCAACCTGGCCAGCGAACGCGCGCACCTCGAAGTGCTCGCGGCCCTCGACGACAACCTGCTGATCGACGCCGTGCAAAAGGCCGGCTACAGCGCCAGCCTGCCGCAAACCGCCAGGGACGACCAGCACGCTGCCCAGCACCGCCTGCGTAACGAACGCCTGGCGGTCGGCGCAGCGTTGCTGCTCGCCCTGCCGTTGGTAGTGCCGATGCTGGTGCAGCCGTTTGGCGTGCACTGGATGTTGCCAGCGTGGGTGCAGTTCCTGCTGGCCACGCCGGTGCAGTTCATTCTCGGCGCTCGGTTTTACGTGGCCGCCTGGAAAGCCGTGCGCGCCGGGACTGGCAACATGGACCTGCTGGTAGCCCTGGGCACCAGCGCCGGCTACGGGCTGAGCCTGTACCAGTGGGCGCAGGCCCCCGCCGGCATGGCCCCTCACCTGTACTTCGAAGCCTCGGCCGTGGTGATTGCCCTGGTGCTGCTGGGCAAGTACCTGGAAAGCCGTGCCAAGCGCCAGACCGCCAGCGCCATCCGTGCCCTCGAGGCCCTGCGCCCGGAACGGGCCGTGCGCCTGGTCGATGGCCGGGAAGAAGACGTGGCCATTGCCCAACTGCGTCTCGGCGACCTGGTACTGGTCAAACCCGGCGAGCGCTTCCCGGTCGATGGCGTGGTCGAAGACGGCAGCAGCCATGCCGATGAAGCCTTGATCAGCGGCGAGAGCCTGCCGGTGCCCAAACAGCCAGGGGACAGCGTCACCGGTGGCGCCATCAACGGCGAAGGCCGGCTGCTGGTACGCACCCAGGCACTGGGCACAGAAACCGTGCTGGCACGTATCATCCGCCTGGTGGAAGACGCCCAGGCGGCCAAGGCACCGATCCAGAAGCTGGTCGACCGGGTCAGCCAGGTATTCGTCCCGGCCGTGCTGGTACTGGCGCTGATCACCCTGGTCGGTTGGTGGCTGGCCGGCGCGCCGCTGGAAACCGCGCTGATCAATGCCGTCGCGGTACTGGTCATCGCCTGCCCCTGCGCCCTCGGCCTGGCCACACCCGCTGCGATCATGGCCGGCACCGGGGTCGCCGCCCGCCATGGCATCCTGATCAAGGACGCCGAAGCCCTGGAGCGCGCCCATGCGGTCAACCGTGTGGTGTTCGACAAGACCGGCACCCTCACCTCCGGCAGCCCGCGCGTTGTCCACAGCCAGGCCCAGGTGGGCAGCAGCGCCGACCTGCACCGCCTGGCCGGTGCCCTGCAGCGCGGCAGCGAACACCCGCTGGCCAAGGCGGTACTGGATGCCTGCGCCGAACAGGGCCTGGACGTGCCTGGCGTTGCCGACAGCCAGTCGCTGACCGGGCGTGGTATCGCCGGGCGCGTGGAAGGCCGCGAGCTGGCCCTGGGCAACCGCCGCCTGCTCGATGAAAGCGCCCTGCCACCCGGCGACCTGGCCGCCAAGGCCCAGGCCTGGGAAGCCGAGGGGCGCACCCTGTCATGGCTGATCGAACGCGGCGCGCAGCCGCGGGTGCTGGGCCTGTTCGCCTTTGGTGACAGCCTCAAGCCCGGTGCCGCGCAGGCGATCGATACCCTGCACGCGCAACACATCAGCAGCCACCTGCTGACCGGCGACAACCGCGGCAGCGCCAAAGTGGTGGCCGATGCCCTGGGCATCGACGACATGCATGCCGAAGTGCTGCCGGCCGACAAGGCCGCGACCGTGGCCGCACTCAAGCAGGATGGCGTGGTCGCCATGGTCGGTGATGGCATCAATGATGCGCCGGCGCTGGCCGCCGCCGATATCGGCATTGCCATGGGCGGCGGTACCGACGTGGCCATGCAGGCCGCCGGCATCACCCTGATGCGCGGCGACCCACGCCTGGTACCGGCCGCCCTGGAGATCAGCCGCAAGACCTATTCGAAGATCCGCCAGAACCTGTTCTGGGCGTTCATCTATAACCTGATCGGCATCCCGCTGGCCGCGCTGGGTTACCTCAACCCGGTACTGGCCGGCGCCGCCATGGCCCTGTCCAGCGTCAGCGTGGTGAGCAACGCGCTGTGGCTCAAGGCGTGGAAACCCACCAGCAACACCCAGGAGGCTCCATGAACATCGGCCAGGCCGCCCGCCGCAGCGGGCTCAGCACCAAGATGATCCGTTACTACGAGTCCATCGGCCTGCTCAAGCCCGCCACGCGCAGCGACAGCGGCTACCGCCTGTACCAGGCGGAAGACTTGCACAGCCTGGCCTTCATCAAGCGCTCCCGCGACCTGGGCTTTTCCCTCGAAGAGGTCGGCAAGCTGCTGACCTTGTGGCAGGACCGCCAACGCGCCAGCGCCGATGTGAAAGCGCTGGCGACGCAGCACATCGCTGAACTGAACCGGCGCATCGAGGAGCTGGTGAGCCTGCGCGACACCCTCGGCGAACTGGTCTCGCACTGCCAGGGAGACGAGCGCCCGGACTGCCCGATCCTCAAGGACCTGGCCAATGGCGCTGCGGGCGGCTGCTGTCACTGAGCCACCCCGCAACCCTTTGGTATGCCATATACGTCCAAACACGACCGAATAGTCACCAACTGCGACTTTATCCAATAAATACGGGCGTTTCCCTACATTAAACCCGGATGCTGCCGATGCAATTGTTACCTGCCTCGTGTATCGAAAATAAAAAATCCGGGAGCGTCGATGAGCATCAAACAGAAACTGACCTGGGCATTCGCGGTCATCGCCGGCTTGCCCATCGTCCTTGTGGCCACCCTGGTGGTCCTCAACCTGCGTGGCGAAGCCCGCGACGGATTCCTCGATGGCAGCAGCCGGGAAATCCGCCAGGTCAGCAACGCGATGAACATCTTCTTCCAGGGCATCAACCAGAACGTCGAGTACCTGGCTGCGCAGCCGATGGTCGCCGCCACGGGTAGCGAACTGAACAAGTACATGAGCGCAACCCCGTCCTATGAACTGGGCGACCAGGCCAGCAAGCTGCTGGAGTTCATGACCCGCCTGGCCACCACGCATCCCAGCTATGCGTACCTGTCCTACGGGGTGAATGACGGTGGTTACGTCGGCTGGCCGGCCGGGCAGAAGTTCGTCAATTACGACCCGCGCACCCGCCCCTGGTACCAATTGGCCATGGCCAACCCTGGCAAGACCTTGCGTACCGGCGCCTACTACTGGGCTGCCGACGACGCCGTGCTGGTCAGCACCGTGCGCACCGTCGCCAACCAATTGGGCAACCCTGGCGGTGTGGTCAACGTCGACGTCTCGCTCAAAGGCCTCACCGAGATCGTCCAGCAGATCAAGCTGGGCGAAAGCGGCTACGTGCTACTGGTGGAAAACAACGGCAACGTACTGGTCGACCCTCGTGACGCCAAGCACAACTTCAAGCAACTGGCGAGCTTTGGCGACGGGTACGCCGAGCTGGCCAAGCACGGCAAGGGGCTGGCCGAAGTGGAGCTGAATGGCGTGCGCTACATGGCCAACATCTACCCGGACGAACAGCTGGGCTGGACCTTGATCGGCCTGATCGAACAAAGCGAAGTGATGCAGACCACCACCCGCCTGACCTGGCTGATCGGCGTGGTGGCCCTGGTACTGGCCGCGCTGTTCGCCGTGGTCGGTGCCACCTTTGCCAAGCTGATCGTGCGCCCGATCAACAGCGTCACCAGCGGCCTGGAAGATATCGCCCAGGGCGAGGGCGACCTGACCCGCAACCTGGAAATCCGTGGCCGCGACGAAACCGCGCAACTGGCCAGCTGGTTCAACCAGTTCCTCGGTGCCATTCGCAGCCTGATCCAGCACATCGGTGCTGCCGCCAGCAAGATCCTCAGCACCTCCAGCAGCTCGACCCGCGTTTCCAGCGACATGGCCGAAGCCGCAGGCCGCCAGCGCGAAGCGGTGGACATGGTCTCTACCGCCTTCCACGAAATGGTCGCCACTGCCAACGAAGTGGCACGTTCCTGCAGCCAGGCGGCGCAGTCGGCCGATAGCGGCCAGCAACAGGCTCGCGAAGGCCAGCAGCAGATCGATGCCGCGGTACATAGCGTCGACCGCCTGAGCCAGGAGATCGAGCAGTCGGCGCAGTCGATCCAGCAGCTGGAGCGTGACAGCAACGCCATCCAGTCGATCCTCGGCACCATCCGCTCGATTGCCGAGCAAACCAACCTGCTGGCGCTCAACGCCGCCATCGAAGCGGCCCGTGCCGGCGAGCAGGGCCGTGGCTTTGCCGTGGTTGCCGACGAGGTGCGGGCGCTGGCCAAGCGCACTGCCGACTCCACCGCCGAGATCGACGGCCTGCTGGGCAACCTGGCCAGCCGCACTGCCGAAGTGGCCGCACAGATGCACGCCAGCCTGGAGGTTTCGCAGCAGTCGGTGAGCCGCATCGGCCTGGCCCGTGACAGCTTCGGGCAGATCCGCGAGTCGGTGGATGTGATCCGCGACATGAACACCCAGATCGCCACGGCGGCCGAAGAGCAGCACCAGGTGGCCGAGGACATCAACCGGCACATCAGCCAGATTCACGGCGATGCGCAACTGGTGGCCGAACTGGCCCAGGCGGCGCGGATGGATTCGGAGAGCCTGGCCGGGTTGTCCAATGAGCTGGATGCGCTGGTGCGCAGGTTCCGTACCTGATGTTGCCTGCGCCGGCCTCTTCGCGGGCACGCCCGCTCCCACAGGTACTGCACAGGCCCTAAGTGCAGTGGGGTCCTGTGGGAGCGGGCGCGCCCGCGAAGAGGCCGGCACAGGCGACCAATCACTAAAGCCTCAATTCCCCCGGCGTCGCGCCGAACAACTGCTTGAACGCCGCAATGTAAGCCGAGGTTGAGTCATACCCACACCCCAACGCCGCCTCGGTCACACTCTCCCCTGCCTCCAGCAACGCCAACGATGACAACAGCCGCATACGCTGCCGCCAGTTGCGAAAACTCAAGCCCGTCTCCCGCTGGAACAGCCGCATCAGCGTCTTCTCCGAGCACCCCAGCTCTCGCGCCCACTGCTGCAAGGTCTGCGACTGGTCCGGTGCAGCGATCAGACCATTGCACAGCGCCAGCAACCTCGGGTGCCGTGGCAGTGGCAGCGAAAAACCGACCTCGGGCAGCATGCGCAACTGGTCGAGCAGCACCGCCACCAGCCGCGCCTCGGCGCTGTCACCCTCCGGGTAGTCTGCCGGGAACAGGCAGAACTGCTTGATCAGTTCGCGCGCCAGCGGGGTCACTTCCAGTACCCGGCATTGCTCCGGTGCCCACGGGCAGGCATCCCGGCGCACGTAAAGGCTGCGCATTTCGGCCTGCATCGAGGTGACCACTTCGTGTTCGGCATCGGCTGGTATCCACACGCCCCACTGGGGCGGGGCGAAGTAGCTGCCTTCGTGGGTATACACCCCTAGAACGCCGCTGATGGCGTAGGAGAACTGCACCCAGTCGTGCTGGTGGCGGGTGGTCCAGGAGCCGGCGCCGAGGCTTTCGGCACGGGCATAGAGTGGCCTGGGCAGGTAGTCCAGCGCCGGTATGGCGCGGGGGTGTCCGATGATCGGCATGGCGGTTTCTTGTAGTTCTGACCAGACAAGCCTAACAGCTGAGCGGGGATGACTGTGACATCTGTGCGGCCTTCTTCGCGGGCTTGCCCGCTCCCACAGGTA